>NZ_LS483388.1:1920000-2033046 GCF_900475415.1 Streptococcus porcinus | reverse complement strand
CTTAGTGTCCTTCTATGGATAATACTAGAACTATTCTAACATAAAAAAAGCTAGTTTTCCACAGTCTCAATTTAAGAATTAAAGACTTACCCACAACTTGTGGAAAAAGTGTTAACAATGTGAGTTGAGGTTTTCCACAGATTGTGGAAAAGTTTACAAGGTAAGAGAATGAAAGCTTTTTCGGTTGTTTATTCGTGTGGATAAATATGATAAAGAAAAACAGAATATCAACAAGTTATTTTAATTTGTTGATAATTCTGTTGAGTTCTTCTTCATTATTAAAGAGGCAAGATAGTTGTCCACTACCATCTTTTTTTAATTTAACATGAATAGTAAGACCTAAAGATTTTGCAAGCTCTTCTTCTAGGGCTTTAATAAAAATATCCTTATTCATCTGTTGCTTTTTAGTTTTCTTTTTTAATTTTACGAGCTGCTCAGTCTGACGTACGCTGAGGTCTTGCTCAATAATACGACGAAAATAATTCTCTTGATCTTGACTCTTATTCAAAGTAACTAAACTACGAGCGTGCCCAGTACTAATTTTTCCCTCTTCTAGTGCAGTTAAAATAATATCAGGTAACTGTAAAAGACGGATACTATTAGTAATGTAAGGACGTGATTTACCCATAAAAGTAGCTAATTGTTCATGAGTTAATTGGTTTTTAGTAAGAATATTTTGAAAAGCTTTTGCTTCTTCAATTGGGTTTAAGTCGGACCGTTGAAGATTTTCAACTATTGCTTGGTGCATACTTTCAGTTGTTGAAATATTTTTAATGACTGCTGGAACTTTTTCTAAACCAGCTAGTTGAGAAGCTTTTAAACGTCTCTCACCTGCAATTAATTCATAACCATAAATTTCGGATGGTCGAACGATAATTGGTTGGATAAGTCCATTTATTTTAATAGAATTTGCTAATTCTTTTAGTTCTTCATGGTTAAAGTGAAGTCTAGGTTGATGTGGATTAGCAACAATATCTTCTATTTTTATTTCTTTTAATTCTTCTGTCATAGTTATCCTTCACATACTAAAATACCTTTACGATATTGTAAAGGTATTTTACATAACTTGTCAATACTAATTGACCTTATTCATTTAAATCTTTTGTGGTTTTTGTCAATTTGATAGTAGTTGTTTTCTTATCTTTACCGCGATAGTAAGTAACTTTAATGTTATCGTTTATCTCATGACTATAAAGTATACTTTGTAAATCAGATTTTGTGTTTACTGTTTCACCATCAATTTCAGTGATAATATCATATTGTTTCAGTTTACCAACAGCAGGCATATTGTCTATCACGGAAGCAACTACAATACCACCTTTAACATTTTCTGGTACTTGAAGTTGGTTCAAGGCATTTGTCGATAAATCACCAAGGTTAACCATTCTAATTCCGATAGCTGGTCGAATAACTTCTCCCTTAGCTTCCAACTGATTAATAATTTTAATGACATCATTAGCTGGAATTGCAAATCCTATTCCTTCAACTGCATTACCAGAAGCATTAGATTGCGATATTTTGCTTGAATTAATACCAATAACTTGTCCTTCAATATTAATTAAAGCACCTCCAGAATTTCCTGGATTAATAGCAGCATCTGTTTGAATAGCATTTGTTGAAATTGTCTGACCTTCATCATTTTTAAGTGTTACTGTTCTACTTAAGCTTGAGACTATTCCTTCAGTGACAGAGTTAGCATATTCAGTTCCTAAAGGACTACCAATAGCAATAGCTACTTCCCCAACATTTAAATTGGCAGAGTTAGCAAATTTAGCAACTGATTTTATTTTTTCAGAAGGAACTTTAACAACTGCTAAGTCAGAATAGGTGTCCGCTCCTACTAATTTACCTACTATTTTTGAACCATCAGCTAATAAGATTTCAATTCTATCTGTTTTGTCAATAACGTGGTTATTCGTTACAATATAGGCATCCTTACCTTCTTTTTTGTAAATGACTCCTGACCCTTCGCTGTAGATAGAGTAACCATTATCGTCATTTAAAGAGGATTTAGGTTCACCAAATATATCATTTGCTTGATTAGCAGGATTAGATTTTCGATAATTAATGACCGAAACGACAGCATTTTGAACAACCTTAACAGCTTTTGTAGTATTGGTTGTATTTTTATAAGTTACTTTACTGACTGTTGTAGGCTTAGTAATTCCTTCTTGATTGTTAGTAAAATCAGGGTGAAAGGCACTTAATGTGAAAAAAGCAATCATACCACCAAGAATACCAACAAATAAGACACCAATTAGTTTCCAAATATTTTTTATTATTGTCACACCTTTGACCTCCACTTATTTTTTTCATCATACAAAACTCTGCTTAATTATACCTTAATTTAGAGAAAAAGAAAAGAAATCCACAGCTTGTGGAAAAGTTTTCAGAACTATTGATAAGTCCTAGATTAAGAGAAAAAAAAGGAAAATATTTTTGTGGATAAATCATTTTTTTAAAGGATATGGTACAATGTTTTTTATGAAAGTGAAAATAATAAGTGTGGGGAAACTCAAAGAAAAATATTTAAAAGATGGGATTACAGAATACCAAAAAAGGCTATCCCGTTTTTGTCAATTTGAAATAATTGAACTTATTGATGAAAAGACACCTGAAAAGGCTAGTCAAGCTGAGAATACAAAAATTTTAGCAAAAGAGGCTGAACGTATTCAAAAAAAGATAGGTTCAAGAGATTTTATTATAGCACTTGCTATTGAAGGAAAACAGTTTCCCTCAGAAGTATTTAGTCAGCAAATTACAAATATTACAGTCCAAGGATACTCCACTATTACCTTTATTATTGGCGGTAGTTTAGGCCTTGATGTTTCTTTAAAAAAAAGAGCTAATGTACTAATGAGTTTTGGACTATTAACTCTCCCTCACCAACTAATGCGTTTAGTTTTAATCGAACAAATTTACCGTGCATTTATGATTCAAGAAGGGAGTCCTTATCATAAATAATAATGTTTCATGTGAAACATAAAAAACATCATGACTTATAAGTCATGATGTTTCACTTTGATCCCAGCAGGATTCGAACCTGCGACCGTTCGCTTAGAAGGCGAATGCTCTATCCAGCTGAGCTATGAGACCTTAACTTCCTTATTCTACCAGAAAGTAGGTATTTCTGTCAATGCTAATAACAGGAAAGATGGCTTCCTAAAAAAAGTTGAAAAACTTTTGAAATTTTTTTAAAAAAGTTATAGACAAAATCAAAAGTTCTGATATAATAATAAGAGTGTTAAGGGAAATATTCCTTATAAACCTTAAGGTCCGTTGGTCAAGGGGTTAAGACACCGCCTTTTCACGGCGGTAACACGGGTTCGAATCCCGTACGGACTATCATAATTGCTGAGAAGCAATTTTTTTTATAACAATTTTCCGGCATAGCTCAGTTGGTAGTAGCGCATGACTGTTAATCATGATGTCGTAGGTTCGAGTCCTACTGCCGGAGTAAATAGAGTAAATTAAAATCAGCCCTTAGTTATAGGGCTGATTTTTTCGATGTAGTAGTTTTAAAATAAACTGAATAGAGAATATGATAAAAGCTATTAATGACAGTACAAGACCTTCTTTAAAACCTTTAGGAATAAAAGTTAAATAAATTTTTCCTTTTCCTTTAGGAACATCTATAGCCATAAACCCTTTTTGTGCTTTTCTAATGACAATGGGTTTATTATTATGCTTAGCACTCCATCCTTGATCGTACGGCAAAGTCAACAGAATTGAAGAATCTCTAGTTGTCTGATAGCTCAAACTTAGTTTATTTTGTTTTTGACTAAGGCTAACTTTGCGGTTTTTAATTATAGAAAGTGCCTTTTGATAGTTATTAATATCTAGACTATAAAAATGTGGAGAATCAAAAGAAATAGATTTATTTTTAGGAAATATAATATGGATATCAACAATCTGTTCATCCTTAAAATAACCCAAATCAAAAAAGGTAAACGTATTATCTGTTGTATAGTGACTTGTTTTACCGTTAATAGTAATCAATATATCTTTTTCTTGTTGATTTTCAAAGGATATATTTGGTAAACTTAAATACATTTGTTTATTCTCTGGAATCTTAAGGCGATAGCTTACGACAGTATCTTCAGCATTAGTTTCTGCCTTGTTAGAAATCTGCTTACCTACCATTTTTCCTGTTGACTTCAACTCAGCACCTTGTTCTGTAAAGTAGGTATAATTCTTGCCAGAGAGTCTATTTAATAAGCGAGTCTGGTTGTCTAATGTATTAACAGTAAAGTTAGCGTCAACGTATTTACCATTAGTCATAATAGCAAGTGGGAGAGCATAGTTATTTTTATAGAGACTAACTCTATCGATTTGATTAACTTTTGTAAAGCCAAATTTTTTATTTTCGGATTCACTTAAATTATACTTAACTGCAAATAAGCTATCAGCAATTAAAGTGTTATTTTGGTATCTTAAATTTAAATTAGTTCCTTCTGATTTGAATCCAAGTCTATCAAGAACTCTACTTGATAGACGATTTCTGATAGATGAAAATTGAGAAATACCATGATAATTGAATTTCATACTATCATTCCCTGTTTGGGGAATAACACGCTCGGTTCTATAAAAATCTGTGTCAACTTCATTTTGTTTCTTTACCAAGCTATCAATTTCTTTTAAATTTTTATTATAGCCTTCTCGAGTGGGAAAGACCCATTCTTTTTCCAGTCCACTGACAACATAATAGGTATTTAAGGTGCTTTCTAGAGTTGTAAAGATAAGTGTAAATATAATGATAATAATGATAGGGAACTTAAATTCTTCCAGACTCAATAATATTATAGTATAAGCTGTTAAAAAAGCTATTGTTAAAAAAAATAAACTGGGTGTCAAAAAAGAATAGTGCTCTAAAAATAGATAAGGACTAGCTAGAGACAAACTAATAATCGTAAAGGCAAAAACAATTTTATTAATAGATAATTCTTCAATATGAGTGAGTGTTTCACATGAAAGTAGTATCAAGAGGAGTGGTATAGTCCAAGCGTAGCGATGTAGAAACATATTCGGCGCATGCATCGCTTGCCAAAATAAATCAAGAGGTTGAAAATAATAACTCAGACAGATAATAACAATAAAAATTAAATATGCAAATTTCACCTGCCACTTAATTGACTTCACTGTAAAATATAGAGTAGTAAGTAGTAAAGGTAGTAAACCCACAAAAATCATGGGGATGGCGTTAAATTTTGTTGTATCGTAAGTTCCTATAATGGACTTTGATAATAAATCAAGAGACCAACTATTTTCAGTTATAAGTTTTGAAATAGGTGTAAACTTTTCTCCTTGATTTCGTAAGTCCAAATATGTAGGTAAAAGCATAAAGGAGGCAGACAAGGCAGAAAGAATAGAAATGTTTACAAATCTTAAAAATGTTTTGACACGATCTTTACAAGACTCTTGATTTAGTAACTGAATAAGTAAATATATTGTCAAAAAGATAGAAGCCATATAGGCAAAATAATAATTTTGAATAAATAAAATGGTAAGTGTAAAATAATAGCAACCAATTTTTTGATTGATGAGTCGGTGTAAACCGAGGATAATTAGAGGAAGTAGTATAAAGACATCCAGCCAAGTGTTAATTTCCAGTTGACTGGTTAAAAAACTCATTAAGGCAAATGAAGTAGACAGAGTTAAGATTAAATAGGGCTTTACCTCTGTGTAAAGTTTCTGTAAAGTAAAGTTCGTTGATAGACCAATCAAACCAAATTTTAGTAAGGTAAATAAGTATATTGCATCAGGCATTGATTTTAAATTAAAGAAATAAACAAATGGAGAAAAGAAACTCCCAAGATAGTAGCTAATTAATGCATAAAAATTGAGTCCTAAACCACTTGTAAAGGTATAAAAGATACTATCTGAGCCATGTAAAATATTTCTAAGAGTTTGAGCAAATATAACATATTGATGAAATCCGTCACTGGCTAAAATAGTTTTGCCACTTCCCCAATAGATTCCCTTTGAAAGTAGAACTATAAACATGATTAGAGTTGGAAGGATAAAACTTGCTAGATAAACTAATAGTGTAGAAACATGTTTTTTTTGAATCATAGCTTATTCTTTCTAGTTAGTGATTAAAAAATAATAAGGCGTTGCCGCCTTATTATTCTATTTCCAAAGTTCAGCAACCTTTGCCTGTACTTCTTGATTTTCAAGGAATTCATCATATGTTTCATCAATCCGATCAATAACACCATTTTTTGAAATAACCACGATATGATTTGCGATTGTTTGAATAAATTCATGATCATGACTAGCGAAAATGACAGATTCTTTAAAGTCTTTAATGCCATCATTTAAGCTAGAAATTGATTCTAAATCTAAATGATTAGTAGGGTCATCTAAGATTAAAACATTTGATTTTAAGAGCATGAGTTTAGATAACATAACACGTACTTTTTCTCCACCAGAGAGAACGTTAACAGATTTTTTAACTTCGTCTCCAGAAAAGAGCATACGACCAAGAAAACCACGCAAGAAAGTATCATCATCTTCTCCCTTGGCAGCAAATTGTCTCAACCATTCTAGAATAGATTCTCCAGAGGCAAAATCTTTTGAGTTGTCTTTTGGTAGATAAGATCGACTTGTGGTAACTCCCCATTTAACAGTTCCCTCATAATCGATATCGTCCATTAAAGCACGCATTAAAGCGGTTGTTTGAATGTCATTTTGACCAATTAATGCAACCTTATCACCCGGACGAAGAATAAAATTAATATTATCAAGTATTTTTTCGCCATCAATTGTGACTGATAAATTTTCAACTGTTAAAAAATCATTTCCCATCTCACGCTCGGCTTTAAAGTTGATAAATGGGTATTTACGACTCGAAGGAACAATTTCCTCTAATTCAATCTTATCAAGCATCTTTTTACGAGAAGTTGCTTGTTTTGATTTCGATGCATTTGCTGAGAAACGAGCAACAAACTCTTGTAATTCTTTAATTTTTTCTTCTGCTTTAGCATTCCGATCAGATTGTAAACGTGCTGCTAGTTCGGAAGATTGTTTCCAGAAATCATAGTTTCCCACATACAGTTTAATTTTTCCAAAATCCAAGTCTGCCATATGGGTACAGACTTTATTTAAGAAGTGTCGATCGTGTGATACAACAATTACCGTATTTTCAAAATCAATTAAGAAGTCTTCTAGCCAAGAAATTGATTGAATATCAAGACCATTAGTAGGTTCATCTAATAAGAGAACATCAGGTTTACCAAATAAAGCTTTTGCTAGGAGAACTTTAACTTTATCACCATTTGCTAACTCACTCATTGTTTGATAGTGTAATTCTTCAGCAATATTTAAGTTTTGAAGTAATTGAGAAGCTTCACTCTCTGCTTCCCAGCCGCCAAGCTCTGCAAAAACACCTTCTAACTCAGCAGCACGAACACCATCTTCTTCAGAAAAATCTTCTTTCATGTAGATAGCATCTTTTTCTTTCATAATGTTATAAAGTTGTTCATTTCCCATAATAACAACATCAATAACACGTTCTTCTTCATAATCAAAGTGGTTTTGGCGAAGAACAGAAAGACGTTCATCTTGACCCAGAGAGATATGACCGGTAGATGGTTCAACATCACCAGCTAGAATTTTTAAGAAGGTTGATTTTCCTGCACCATTTGCGCCAATCAACCCATAGGTATTACCAGGAGTAAATTTAATATTAACTTCATCAAAAAGTTTTCGATCACTGAAACGTAGTGATACATCAGAAACTGTAAGCAATTCGTCACCTCATAATTATTTGTCTAAACCCCATTGTATCTAAAAACCCCTCTTTTTTCAATTGGAAAGGGGGCTTGTTTTACATAGGAAGTAGAATATCTTCATCTTCTCTTTTATATTGTTTTGTGACACTAAATCCGCGTCCCATAACTTGTGCTGCGGGCATAACAACTAAAAATGCAGTATCATCAATTTCGAGTATTTTTTCTTGTAAGCTAGGTAATTCATAGGTTGAGACAACAGCCATTAGCATGACTTTATCAGAAGTTGTATAACCACCACGAATTGGAATTTTAGTAACTCCGCGATCCATCACCTTTGTAATATAATCTTTAATGGTTAAATACTCTCTTGAAATAATCATTATATTTTTTGAGGAATCAAAACCATTTTCCATTACAGAAATAACGTAACCAATTACTAATAGACCAATTGTTGAATACATAACATCATCAGCAGTTAATGACATAAATCCCATCAAGACACTAATACCGTCGACGATTGTCATTGCAACACCTAAAGTTAGAGGTGAATACTTATGTAAAATTTGAGTTAAGATCCCAGTACCACCAGTTGAAGAATTCCCCCAAAAGACCATTCCTAAACCAATTCCAACAATAATTCCCCCAAAAATTGCTGCTAATAATTGATTATGAGTTAGAGTGGGTAAAAAACTTGTAAACCTGATAGCAATAGGGTAAATCCATGATCCATATAGTGTTTTAACAAAAGTTTGTTTTCCTAAGAAAAAATAACATAAGAGCAGTAAAGGAATATTACTAACCATTAAAAAAAGTGATGGGCTAATTCCAAGAAGTTCTTTGATAACAACTGAAATTCCGACCATACCACCTGAAGCAATATTATTATGGACAAACATTGTATTAAAACCTATTGCAGTAATAAAAGATCCTAATGTGACATATAGGATATCCATCACCTTTTTTTCCATTAGCAGTTTTCTCCTCACATTTATTAATAAAAAGACTAGAGAATCATTATCTCTTAAAAGTCCCTTATGAGTCAAGCAAATTTTTCTAAAATAAAAGGAAGTTGACAAATATTATAAATTTTCATAGAATGGTTGTGAATTAGAAGAGTAGCTTTTAGTGTGTTTTTAGAGAGCTAGTGGTCGCTGTGAACTAGTAACACAATTAGTGAAATGGACTAATGGACATTTTTGTAAGGAAACAATAACTTTCGGGATTGGCACACCTTATCGTGCTACTTCTTAATTTGAGAAGACAGAGATGATATTTTAGAATATCAACTGAGGTGGTACCGCGACTAATAACGCCCTCACGCAAGTTTTTGTGTGGGGATTTTTATATGTGAAAGGGATAAAAATGAAAAAACCAATTATTTTAACTGGCGATCGACCGACTGGTAAATTACACTTAGGTCACTATGTCGGAAGTCTAAAAAATCGAGTTATTTTACAAAATGAAGATAAGTATCAAATGTTTGTCTTTCTTGCCGATCAACAAGCTCTAACTGATCATGCTAAGGAATCAGAATTAATCAAAAATTCAATTGGAAACGTAGCACTAGATTATCTTTCTGTTGGTTTAGATCCAGCAAAATCAACTATTTTTATTCAAAGTCAAATTCCTGAATTAGCAGAATTGACTATGTATTACATGAATCTTGTTTCATTAGCAAGACTGGAACGTAATCCAACAGTGAAAACAGAAATTGCTCAAAAAGGATTTGGAGAAAGTATTCCTAGTGGCTTTTTAGTATATCCAATTTCTCAAGCAGCTGATATTACAGCATTTAAAGCAAATCTAGTTCCAGTTGGCAACGACCAAAAACCAATGATTGAGCAAACTAGGGAGATCGTTAGAAGTTTTAATTTTACTTATAAAACAGATTGTCTTGTTGAACCTGAAGGACTATACCCAGAAAATGAAAGTGCGGGTCGCCTACCTGGTTTAGATGGTAATGCAAAAATGTCTAAATCGCTAGGAAATGGTATTTACTTATCTGATGATGCAGATACTGTACAGAAAAAAGTTATGAGTATGTACACTGATCCAAATCATATAAGAGTAACAGATCCTGGGCAAATTGAGGGCAATATGGTGTTCCACTATCTTGATATTTTTGGTAGAGAAGAAGATCAAGCTGATATTCAGGCGATGAAAGAGCACTATCAAAAAGGTGGTCTAGGTGATGTAAAGACTAAACGCTTCTTATTAGATATTCTTGAACGTGAACTAACACCTATTCGTAAAAGAAGATTAGAATATTCACAAGATATGGGTGAAGTTTTTAGAATGTTAGAAAAAGGGAGCCAAGAGGCGCAAAAAGTTGCTGCACAGACCTTATCAGAAGTAAAGTCAGCAATAGGAATAAACTATTTTTAGTTAAAGGAGAAGTCAGTTCTAAGGAATTGACTTTTTGTTTATGGTGGGAATTTATTTCTAAAAAAAGATAAATTGTGGAATAAAACAACTTATAGATATGCAAATTATACTCTATTTATTGACAAATCCATTTAGCATGATATGATAGTAACAATAAAAATGACTAGGCTAAAAACCATCGAAAATAAAGAAAGAGGATTATTTCAATGTCGAATTGGGACACTAAATTTTTAAAAAAAGGCTTCACCTTTGATGATGTACTACTTATTCCAGCTGAAAGCCATGTTTTGCCAAATGAAGTTAATATGCAAACAAAGTTAGCTAAAAATTTAACATTAAATATTCCTATTATTAGTGCTGCTATGGATACTGTTACTGATAGTAGAATGGCCATTGCTATCGCGCGTGCTGGTGGGTTAGGTGTTATCCATAAAAACATGTCGATCATTGAACAAGCAGAAGAAGTTCGTAAGGTAAAACGTTCTGAAAATGGGGTTATTATTGATCCATTTTTCTTAACTCCAAATCATAAAGTTGCTGAAGCTGAAGAGCTTATGCAACGTTATAGAATTAGTGGTGTTCCTATTGTTGAAACAATGGGAAATCGTAAATTAGTTGGAATCATTACAAATCGTGATATGCGTTTTATTAGTGATTATGATGCACCAATTTCTGAACATATGACAAGTGAAAAATTAGTAACTGCAGAAGTTGGAACAGATTTAGTAACTGCAGAACAAATTTTACATCAGCATCGTATTGAAAAATTACCACTGGTAGATGATAGTGGTCGTTTATCTGGTCTTATCACAATTAAAGATATTGAAAAAGTTATTGAGTTCCCTAATGCTGCTAAAGACACTTTTGGTCGCCTACTTGTTGCTGCTGCCGTCGGTGTTACTTCAGATACTTTTGATCGTGCAGAAGCTTTGTTTGAAGCGGGTGCTGATGCGATTGTAATTGACACAGCTCATGGACACTCAGCAGGCGTTCTGAGGAAAATTGCTGAGATTCGTGCTCACTTTCCTGACAAAACACTTATTGCTGGAAATATTGCAACTGCTGAAGGGGCACGCGCTTTATATGATGCGGGGGTCGATGTAGTAAAAGTTGGAATTGGTCCTGGTTCGATTTGTACGACGCGTGTTGTTGCAGGCGTGGGTGTCCCTCAAGTTACAGCAATTTATGATGCGGCAACTATTGCTAAGGAATATGGCAAAACGATTATTGCCGACGGTGGTATCAAATACTCGGGTGATATTGTGAAAGCTTTAGCTGCTGGTGGAAATGCTGTTATGCTTGGTTCTATGTTTGCTGGTACCGATGAAGCTCCAGGTGAGACAGAAATATTCCAAGGGCGTAAATTTAAAACCTATCGTGGAATGGGATCCATTGCAGCAATGAAAAAAGGCTCTAGTGATCGTTATTTCCAAGGTTCAGTTAATGAAGCTAATAAGTTAGTTCCGGAAGGAATTGAAGGCCGTGTAGCCTATAAAGGTGCTGTTTCAGATATAGTTTTCCAAATGTTAGGCGGTATTCGCTCTGGAATGGGCTATGTAGGTGCGGCTTCTATTAATGAACTCCATAATAAAGCACAGTTTATTGAAATGTCTGGTGCAGGACTTATTGAGAGCCACCCTCATGACGTTCATATCACAAATGAAGCACCAAATTATTCTGTGCATTGATTTATAGATAAAGCTAAGTATATTTCTTGGCTTTTTTTTGGTCTTGTTTCTTATTAAATTTTAAGATATAATATTTTCCTAGGTTATTTTAATCTAAATTTTGTCAATTTACTTGTCATAGTTGTAAAGCAATTGTCAAGTTCTTTGTAAAGGAGTAGTATAGTGGAAGGTATACTTTTTGCACTAGTACCAATGGTTGCATGGGGAAGTATCGGTTTTGTAAGTAATAAAATTGGTGGTAAACCTAGTCAACAAACTTTTGGTATGACATTAGGTGCTGTTTTATTTGCTATTATGGTTTGGATAGTAAAAAGACCCGAAATGACAAGTCAGTTATGGATTTTTGGATTTTTAGGCGGTTTTCTGTGGTCTATTGGACAGACAGGACAGTTTTATGCAATGAAGCATATGGGAGTTTCTGTAGCAAACCCCCTATCAAGTGGTTCTCAGTTAGTTTTAGGAAGTTTAATTGGAGTCCTTCTATTTGGGGAATGGACACAAGTTTATCAGTATGTTTTAGGATGTTGTGCTTTAATCCTATTAATCATTGGTTTTTACTTTTCAAGTAAAAAGGATAAAGATGCTCAAAAAGCAGAATTACATCATTATGGGAAAGGTTTTAGATCTTTAACTTATTCAACTATTGGATATGTCTCCTATGTTGTCCTTTTCAATAATATTATGAAATTTGATCTCATTTCAGTTCTTCTACCAATGGCTATTGGAATGGTATTTGGAGCTAGTTTATTCATGTCATTTAAACTTAGTTTTGATACCTATGTTTTAAAAAATAGTTTAGTTGGAATTATGTGGGGTATTGGAAATGTTTTTATGCTTTTAGCTGCATCTAAGGCGGGACTGGCAATTGCCTTTAGTTTTTCACAATTAGGAGCCATCATTTCCATTATTGGTGGTATTATTTTTCTAGGTGAGAAAAAATCAAAACGTGAGATGCGTTGGGTTATATTAGGAATTATTTGCTTTATTGCTGGAGCTATATTACTGGGAATTGTTAAAGCTTAATAAATAAAAAAATCGAGGTTGATAGAATCCTCGTTTTTTATTTATATTGATAATATCCTTAAAAGTTAATTGTTCCTTGACTAACATAAAATGTTTTAATATCGGGCGGTAAGCTTGAAAGATGTTCTAAGCTTGTCGTAGTGATAAAGGTTTGAACATGCTCCTGAATGATAGTTTCAAGTAATTTTGTTTGTCTTAGATTATCAAGTTCACTCATAACATCATCTAATAGTAAAATAGGATTTTCTCCAGTTAGTTCTTTCATTAAGCTCACTTCAGCCATCTTTAAAGATAATATCAAACTACGATGCTGTCCTTGACTGGCAAAATTTGCATTCATGTCATTAATATAAAACATAATATCGTCACGATGCGGGCCCACACTTGTATTTTTTTTAAACATATCTTTTTGTCTATTATGTAGCAAGGCCTCCATAAACCTATCTCTAATTGACTCTTTTGCCTCTAATGCAATCGAGGATTGATAGCTTAATTTTAGTTGTTCTAACCCGTCTGATATGGCAAAATGGTGTCTATGAGCTTCTTGTTGTAAAGCTTCAATAAATTGCATACGTTGATGAATGACTCGTGTGCCATAATCAGCTAATTGTTCATCTAAGACATCTAAAAAATCCTTATTGATAGAAACAGCTGTTTTAAGATAGGTATTTCTTTGCTTTAAAACATAGTTGTATTGAGATAAATCTGATAAATAGACAGGTTTAATTTGTCCCAGATCAATATCAATGAATTTGCGTCTTAGACTAGGTGCTCCCTTTATAAGTTGTAAATCTTCTGGAGCAAATAAAACAACCTTCATATTACCAACATAATCAGATAATTTTGCTTGTTTTAAGGAATTAATTTTTGTGATGCGTCCTTTTTTAGTTAAGGTAATTTCTAAACTGATAACGCCACTTGTTCTTTCTATTTTCCCATAAACCTTTAAATCATCTTTTAAGAAGTGAATTAACTCCTTGTCAGTTCGAGTTCTGTGGCTTCTAGTTAAGGCGATGAAATAAATTGCTTCTAAAAAATTTGTTTTTCCTTGGGCATTGTTTCCGATAAAAACGTTTAGTCCTGGGACAAATTTTGTTTGTATTTGCTCATAATTACGATAGTTTATTAAAGTTAATTCTTTTAGCCACATATTACATACCAGGGAATCGAATAGGTTTTTGCTTGTCTTTTAGAGGCTTTTTCTGTTTTGATGAAGTAAGTTGTTTTTTGTTGGCTTTATTTATTTCTTTAACTCGTTTTGCGAGTCGTTCTTTTTCAAAAGCTTCCTTCTGGAAGACTTCTTTTTCAAGGGACGTTGGTTCAATTAAACGAATAATGGTTTGACGACTTGGAATTTCGATACTATCGCCAACTCGTAGTTTTTTTCCACGCCGCTTTTCATCTTGACCATTAAATAAAACAGTAGTTTCAGAAAGAAAAGATTTGATAGCTCCTCCACTTTGTATTATGCCTACTTCCTTTAATAGGGCTTGTAAAGTAATAAATTCTGTAAAAAGTTTATAGTCCATTATTATTCTCCAATTGCTAATTCAAGTCATTATAGCATAAATTAGCGGTAATTAATATTATTCAAATTAGTAGAAATATTTTGGTTAATATTATTACATAAAAGAGCTATTGTATGTTATAATATTTTCAGTATTTTTAAGAATAGTGCCCTAAGAAATAAAACAATTTTATTTCTTAGGGCTTTTATGATTAATCTGTAATGATATGTGTTCTATTGCCACAAGATAATAAAAAATAAGTTTCTCTTAAATCAATTGGTCTAAAAATGGTATAATTTAAGGAACTAGACAAATGAGTAAGGAAGAACTATGAAAATCGTTGAAGGTGTCCAATTACATCTTATAAAAACAGAGAAATTTAAAACTAATCATATTACTTTAAGATTTTCTGGTGACTTTAATCAGAAATTAGTCGCAAAGAGAGTCCTAGTTGCCCAAATGTTGGCGACAGCTAATGATGATTACCCTACTGCTAAGCTTTTTAGAGAAAGGTTAGCTGAGTTGTATGGTGCAAGTTTATCAACAGAGGTATCTGTTAAAGGTAAAGTGCACATTGTTGATATTGACATCACGTTTATTCAGGATAAGTACAGTTTTCAAGGTGAAAAACTATTAGAAGAAATTATTCTTTTACTCAAAGGAATTCTTTTTTCACCGCTACTTTCGATTGCCCAATACCAGCCAAAAGTTTTTGAAGTTGAAAAGACTAACTTAATGAATTATATTGAGTCTGATAAAGAAGATTCTTTTTACTATAGTTCGTTACAACTCAAAAAACTATTTTACCATAATCAAGATTTACAACTATCAAAGTATGGCTCTGTGGAACTGATTGATAGAGAAACGGCATATACTAGCTATCAAGAATTTCATAAAATGTTATTGGAAGACCAAATTGATATCTATATTTTAGGGGAATTTGATGAGTATAAAGTTGTTCAACTTTTCCATCAATTTCCATTTGAGGGGCGTCAAAAGGAACTTTCTTATTATTATCATCAGGAATATGCTAATATTGTTTCGGAAAAAATTGAAAAAAAATTCTTAAACCAATCCATTTTAGATTTAGCTTATTATTTCCCAGTTGATCCATTTAAAGAAGATTATTATGCTTTACTAGTTTTAAATGGTTTACTAGGATCTTATACTCATTCTTTATTATTTACCAAAGTAAGAGAAAAAGAAGGTATTGCTTATAGCATTGGCAGTAGCCTAGATAGACATACTGGTCTATTAGAAATTTTTGCAGGTATTAATAAAGAAGATAAAGCGCGAGCTTTACAATTAATTGTCAAAGAGATGAATGATATCAAGATGGGAAGATTTTCTAGTCATTTAGTTGAAAAAACTAAAGTTATGCTACAGACAAATGGAAAGCAGTCAGAAGATTACTGTAAAGCTTTAATTGATAGTTCATATATAAGATCCTATGTGACTCCTGAGTTTAGTCTAGAAAAATGGTTGACTGGAATAAGAGCTGTAAAGAAAATGGATATTATAAAAGCAGCTAATAAATTGAAATTACAAGCAGTATACTTTTTGGAGGGGAATAAGTGACAAAGTTAAATAAAATAACCTATCCTAGAGTAAATGAGAGCGTTTATCAAGTAGAATTCAAAAATGGATTTCAAGTTTTTTTTATTCAAAAACCCATGTTTACGGAAAAGACTGCTATGTTGACGGTTCATTATGGATCTCTTGACAATGCCTTTACAGTTAGAAATAGAGAATATTCTTATCCTGAAGGGATTGCCCATTTTTTAGAGCATAAGGTTTTTGAGGATAAAAAAGGACAAGATGTTTCACATCGCTTTACACAGTTCGGGACAGAAGTAAATGCTTTTACAACCTTTGATAAAACTTCTTACTTTATCTCTGCCAGCAATCACTTTACAGAGTCGTTAACTTTGCTTCAAGAATTTGTAATGTCTGCATACTTTACAGAAGCATCTGTTGAAAAAGAGAAAAAAATTATCGCCCAAGAGATTGATATGTATATGGATGATCCTGATTATCAGTCTTATATTGGTATTCTACAGAATCTTTTCCCAGATTCTTATCTATCAAGAGATATTGCTGGAAGTCGACAATCAATTGAAGCTATTAGTGTTATTGATTTAGAAAAAAATTACAAGCAATTTTATCATCCTTCAAATATGACCCTTATCGTAGTGGGTGACATTAATGTTGAGGAAGCCTTTAAGTCGATTGAGGAATGTCAAAATCGTTTAAAAAGACGAAAACCTGCTAAACCGAACATTTCTCCTCTACCCTATTATCCAGTAGTAAAAACTAGTTCTATCAGTATGGATGTTTCTACACCTAAATTAGCAGTTGGTTTTAGAGGAAAAAAACTTCCTAAAGATATCTCATTATTAGAATATAAAATTGGCTTACGTTTCCTTTTATCTATGCTATTTGGATGGACATCAAAAACTTATCAAACTTGGTATGATGATGGGAAAATAGATGACTCGTTTGATATCGAAATCGAAATACAAGCAGATTTCTCCTTTATTCTGATAAGCTTGGATACCAGTGAGCCTATTGCGATGTCTAGTAATATCAGAAAAAAAATCAAAGATTTTATGAAATCAAAGGATATTAATCAAGATCATCTAACCCTTTTAAAGAAAGAAATGTTTGGTGATTTTGTGCAAAGTTTAGATTTTATGGATCAATTTATAAGTCAGTTTAACCTTTATTTATCTGCTCAGGATTCTTATATGGATATTCCACAAATCATCGAAAAAATTAATCTTGAAGAGATATTATTTATAGGTCACGATTTTTTTGAGTCTGCGGAAATCTCTGATTTTACTGTCTTTCCTAATTAGCATATATTTTGATATAATAGAAATAATATTTTAGTATTGAGGTACCTGTATGAGAAATAAAACTTTGGGCGAGTTCCTGAGAGAATCGCGAGTTAACAGAAAAGTTACTTTGGATGAGATTGAAGATAAAACTGGGATATCTTCTCATTACTTACTAGCTATGGAATTAGATCAATTTAAAATTATTCCAGAAGATAAAATTGATTCTTTCTTTAGTCAGTATGCTAATATGGTATCGTTAGACTTTGAAATGATAAAGAAAATGTATTTGGATCAAATATCAAATACTCAGTATAACGAAGAACCTAGTATTACTCAGCAGGTTGAAGAAAAATTAAGTCAAAGACGAGAGTCGTTTGTTTTTCCTCTAAAATCTGAACCGAGAGTCTCTGAGCCAAGTGTTTTAGTCAATAAAGAAAATGATTTTAAGAAAGAAGAAATAGATGTTGAGGCGAGTGTTTTAGCTGATGACAGTCAGGAAGAAAAAAAACGTGATAGTTTATTGGCAGATAATAACAGAGATAGAGATGTGTCGCGTCTAAGTCGCTATCAAGATGATCATAAGAAATCAAAATCTGTTTTTTCAGTAATCTTGCTAACTGTTATCGCCTTAGCGGTGTTTGCCTTTATTTTCTTTGCTGTTTGGCAACAATTTTCAAAAGAAAACAATCTTACTCTTGATAAGGCAAAGAGTGTCTTAATGAAAAAAGGTGAAAACAAGGCTTCAAGTTCTAAAACTCCTGAGGTGTCAAGTCAATCAAGTAGTAGTGAAAAGAAAACTGTTATTAAGACAGAAGGTCAAGATAATTATTTAGTAGCTGATATTCAAAAAGCAAAGGATGCTGTTGAAGTTTCAGTCTCATTAGCCGGTGCTGAAAGTGCTTGGATTGCATTATCAAATTCAGATATTGGTGAAGCCGGTACAACCCTTACCCAAGAAACACCTACCTACACAACAACCTTACCTGCTGATACTAAGGAGTCACTCTTAATGCTCGGTGTTAGAGAAGGGGTTTCAGTTACTGTTGATGGACAGAAGTTAGACTTAACTCCTATGACAAGTAATGATGTTAGTTATATCACGCTAAAAATTCAATAATTTTAAGGAAAAATAATGATAAAAAAAGAAAATATTCCTAATTTACTAACTGCAATTAGAATTGTGATGATTCCACTTTTCTTAATTGTCACAACCCTTTCACAATCTCTTACTTGGCATATTGTCGCAGCTATTATTTTTGCAGTTGCTAGTTTTACTGATTATCTTGATGGCTATCTTGCAAGGAAATGGCGTGTCGTGACGAATTTTGGTAAATTTGCTGATCCCCTTGCTGATAAAATGCTTGTCATGAGTGCCTTCATTATGTTAGTTGGTGCAGACCTAGCACCAGCTTGGATTTCTGCTATTATAATTTGTCGAGAATTGGCCGTAACAGGCCTACGTCTCCTATTAGTTGAATCAGGTGGTGAAGTTTTAGCTGCAGCAATGCCTGGAAAAATCAAAACTGTTTCCCAGATGCTTTCAATTATTTTCCTATTTTGTCATCTGTCATTTGTGGGAACCGTCCTATTGTATATTGCTTTATTCTTCACAATTTATTCAGGTTATGATTACTTTAAGGGAGCAGGTTTTCTTTTTAAAGATACCATTAAGTGACGATGTCGAATATAATTGAAGTTAAAAATATTAAATTTAAATACCAAGAGAACCAAGAAAATTATACCTTAAATAATGTATCGTTTCACGTGAAACAGGGTGAATGGTTATCGATTATTGGGCATAACGGCTCTGGAAAATCTACATCCGTTAGGTTGTTAAATGGACTACTTGTAGCTGAGTCAGGTTCTATTCAAGTAGACGGTGGCTTTTTGACAGAAGCTAATGTTTGGGAAATCAGAGAAAAAATAGGCATGGTTTTTCAAAATCCAGATAACCAATTCGTTGGAGCTACTGTAGAAGATGATGTTGCCTTTGGATTAGAAAATAAAGGTGTTCCGCATGAAGAAATGGTTGAACGAGTTGATGAAGCATTAAAACTTGTGGGAATGTCAGAGTTTAAGACACGAGAGCCTGCTCGACTATCTGGAGGACAAAAACAAAGAGTTGCTATTGCCGGTGCAATTGCAATGAGACCTATGATTATTATTTTGGATGAATCCACTAGTATGTTAGACCCCAAAGGACGTATGGAATTGATTAAGACTATACAATCAATCAGAAAAGATTATCAATTGACAGTTATTTCAATTACTCACGATTTGGATGAAGTTGCGCTAAGTGATCGCGTATTAGTAATGAAAAATGGACAAGTCGAGTCTAGTTCAACCCCAAAAGAACTTTTTTCTAGGGGGGAAGAATTATTAGGTTTAGGTCTAGATATCCCTTTTACAAGTACAGTAGCAAAGGGTTTAATAGAGGATGGGTATGATTTAGACAAATCTTATCTAACAGAGAAGGAATTAGAAAATCAGCTATGGCAATTAATTTCCAAAATGTAAGTTTTACTTATCAGGCAGGGACACCCTTTGAAGGGCGTGCCCTTTTTGACATTAATCTTGAAATTGAGGATTCTTCTTATACCGCTTTTATTGGGCATACGGGTTCTGGAAAATCAACTATAATGCAATTATTAAACGGTTTATTAACGCCTACTTCTGGTATTGTGAGTGTTGGTGGAAAAACAATTACCAGTCAATCGAAAAATAAGGATATTAAACTTATTCGTAAGGAAGTTGGGCTTGTTTTTCAGTTTCCTGAAAGTCAACTTTTTGAAGAAACTGTCTTAAAAGATGTTGCTTTCGGACCTCAAAATTTTGGGGTTTCAAAAGAAGATGCTGAAAAATTAGCACGTGAAAAATTAGCTTTAGTAGGCATTGCAGAGACTCTTTTTGAAAAGAATCCTTTTGAACTCTCTGGTGGACAAATGCGTCGCGTAGCTATTGCAGGAATTCTAGCAATGGAACCAAGTATCTTAGTTTTGGATGAACCAACAGCAGGACTTGATCCTAAAGGGCGTAGAGAATTGATGACTCTATTTAAAAAATTACATAAGTCTGGAATGACACTTGTGCTGGTTACTCATTTGATGGATGATGTGGCTAATTATGCAGATAAGGTATATGTTCTTGAAAAAGGTAAGATTATTTTATCTGGAAAACCAAATGAAATTTTTCAAAGAGTAGAATTATTAGAAGAGAAGCAATTAGGTGTTCCTAAAATTACTAGGTTTGCTTATCATTTAGAAAAAAAAGGTTTCCATTTTTCAAGATTACCAATTACTTTAGAAGAATTAAGGGAGATGTTGAAATATGGATAAACTTATTTTAGGGCGTTACATACCAGGCAATTCCATAATACATCGTCTTGATCCAAGAAGTAAACTAATTGCAATGATGATTTATGTTGTTATTATTTTTTGGGCTAATAACTTAGTAACAAATGTAATCATGTTTGGTCTGACAATGTTGGTTGTTATTCTCTCTCAAGTGAAAATTTCGTTTTTTTTAAATG
The DNA here is from genome assembly GCF_900475415.1 of Streptococcus porcinus. Taxonomy (NCBI): domain Bacteria; kingdom Bacillati; phylum Bacillota; class Bacilli; order Lactobacillales; family Streptococcaceae; genus Streptococcus; species Streptococcus porcinus. The sequence goes on along the minus strand of NZ_LS483388.1, from coordinate 2,012,340 downwards.
GATTAAAACCTATGATTGGTATTATTTTATTTACTACCATGTTTCAAGTTTTCTTTACAAAAGGTGGTCAAATATTAGTAGATTTTTGGATTATTAAAATAACAAGTCACGGCTTAAGCCAAGCTTTATTAATCTTTATGAGATTTATTTTAATTATCTTTTTTTCAACTTTACTGACATTAACAACCACTCCATTAAGTTTATCTGATGCAGTAGAGTCTTTACTTAAGCCATTTAGATTATTGAAAGTTCCTGCACATGAAATTGGACTAATGCTCTCCTTAAGTTTAAGATTTGTGCCAACTTTAATGGATGATACTACGTTAATTATGAATGCTCAGAAAGCAAGAGGCGTCGATTTTGGTGAAGGAACTCTAGTTCAAAAAGTAAAATCAATAATTCCTATATTAATTCCCCTTTTTGCTTCAAGCTTCAAACGCGCTGACGCTCTAGCAATTGCCATGGAATCAAGAGGGTACAAAGGTGGTAACGATAGGAGTAAGTTTAGATTATTGAAATGGCAATTAGGTGATACTTGTGTAGTAGTTGGAATGCTTCTCTTAGGTGTAGTCCTATATTTTCTAAAAAGCCCTATTTAACTCTATATCTAGTAGTTGAGCTTCTCTTGTCCGCTAAAAGTTCTGAACTTCTTATAAAATCAATACTATTGTAATATTTTTAATATAACTTCTATAGATAAGTAACAAACTTAGGTTAGTATGATACTTGGAGAAAAAAGAGGTGTATTAAATGTTTAAAAATGAGAATTTTAAAAAACGATACGTTAGTTTTGGGGTATTTGCATTCGCAATTTCTTTAATTGCTCTTGTCTTTGCATTTTCAAGTAGAAGTGTTGATACGGAATCTTTTGCAAAAAAACCAGAAACTAAAGTTATCAAAAAAGAAACAAAACCAACTTCAACTAATACAGAAGTTAAAAAAGAAAAAACAAGTGATTCAACATCGTCAACTCAATCGAGTTCAACGAGTCAACCGGAAGCGGTAACTGTGGAAGGTTCAGCTACTGAACCAATGACAGAGATAGTTCAGACTCCTGCGCAGGAAGTTAATCCAGTAGTTCAAACGCAACAAGTTACGGTGCAGCAATATGCTTCACCTACTAACGTTTATCAATCCAATGGTAATACTGCGGGCGCGATTGGTAGCCAAGCAGCTGCTCAAATGGCTGCAGCTACGGGTGTTCCACAAGCAACTTGGGAAGCTATTATTGCTCGCGAGTCAAACGGTAATCCAAATGCATCAAATCCTTCAGGAGCTTCAGGTTTATTCCAAACGATGCCAGGGTGGGGATCAACAGCAACGGTCCAAGACCAAATTAATGCAGCTACTAAAGCTTATCATGCTCAAGGTTTATCTGCTTGGGGTTATTAGAGTACATAAAAAAGCACGAGTTATTTTAAGTCGTGCTTTTTTTATGTAGTGGAAACTAAGTCATTTTTTCTACAGTTGCAATAATTTGACTTGGCTTATGATTGATATAGTCAGCGCCAGCCTTTACTAAATCAATTTCCGATCCAAATCCCCATGTTATTCCTAGGGTTGTAATACCAGCAAATTTTCCGCCCACAATATCAAAGTGTGTATCTCCGATAATAAGAGTCTCACTTGCTGGAATATTTTCTTGTTTCAAACATGCTTTTATGATATCTGCTTTTTTGAATCTATCAGGTAGTGAACCATAAATTCCAGAAAAGTAGCTATGAATTCCAAGTTCTTCAAGCATATGTAAAGCCATAGGTTCATGCTTGCTAGTGGTAACAAACAGATGATAACCAGAATTGCTAAGTTGGGCTAGCATTTCTTCTATACCTTCATACATCTTAACTTGATAGACCCCAGTGTCTTGATAATATCTTCGAAAATGTCTAATGGCAAGATCAATATCTTCTTGATTGGAAAAGTAATCCGAAAATGTTGTTTCTAGCGGAGGGCCAATATACGTTGATAAGAGGTTTACATCTGGGACTTCCAAGTTAATATTGGTAAAGGTATATGTAAAGGCGTTTATAATCCCTTTACTGGAATCAACTAATGTTCCATCTAAATCAAATAATATATTTTTCACTTTATCACCTTAATTAGTCACCAAAAATTTTTTTACTGTAATGACGTCCAGTTGGAGTTGCCGCAAGGCCTCCTTCAGCAGTCTCTCTGAAAGCGGTTGGTAAAGCTGAGCCTACCTGATACATGGCATCAATAACTTCATCAACAGGGATCTGTGATTTTATCCCCGCTAATGCCATATCGGCTGCTATAATTGCAAAGCTTGCGCCTAAAGCGTTTCTCTTAACACAAGGTACCTCAACAAGTCCAGCTACTGGATCACAAATTAAGCCTAGCATATTCTTAATGACAAAGGCAATAGCTTGGCTGGCTTGGAAAGCAGTACCTCCTGCAGCTTTAACCATTGCGGCGGCACTCATTGCAGATGCAGAACCGACTTCTGCTTGACAACCTCCCTCTGCACCCGAAATAGAGGCATTGTTTCCAATAACTAATCCGAAAGCACCAGCTGTAAAAAGAAAGTCAAGCTGTTCTTCTTCATTTAATTTCAATTTATCGATGGCAGTTGCTAAAACAGCAGGTAAGCACCCCGCAGACCCAGCGGTAGGGGTTGCGCAGACAAGTCCCATTTTAGCGTTTAGTTCGTTAACCGCCATGGCATTACGGACAGCAGTAAGTACTGTTACATCAGCAAGCGTTTTACCAGAATTGATATAGGTGTCCATTTTTAGTGCATCCCCGCCAGTTAAGCCACTTATAGATTTACTAGAGGTTAATCCATTAACAACAGATTCCTTCATAACTTCTAAATTATGCCCCATAATCAAACGAATCTCATCACGGGATCGACCAGTCATTTCAACTTCTGTTGCAACCATCAATTCTGCAACATTGCCATCAAATTTTTCATCAGCTTGTTTAACAAGTTCTTCGATTGTATAAAACATAGAGTAATCTTTCTAGTCAAAGAAGTTGACATTATGTAAATGTGGAATATTTGCAATTTTATCAACAACATCTTGACAATCACGAGTATCAACTTCAATAATCATTATAGCCTTTTCGCCGGCGCTTTCACGAGTAACGTTCATTTGTGCGATATTAATATCATATTCTGATAAGATGTCAGTAACTTTAGCAATCATGCCTGGAATATCTTGGTGAACGATGATAAGGGTTGGTGTATTCATCGTTAGAGAAACAGAGAAACCATTTAACTCGGTTACTTGAATATTGCCACCACCAATGGAAACTCCAGTGATACTCATTGATTTGTCTTTCTTTTTGACTGCGATTTTAACAGTATTTGGGTGAGGAGCGTTGCTATCTTTTAAAATATCCCAATAAATACGGATTCCTCTTTGGTGAGCAATTTCTAAGGCATTTTTGATATCAGGGTTATCAGTGTCCATGCCAAGAATACCGGCGACTAAAGCTTTATCGGTTCCGTGCCCCTGATAGGTTTTGGCAAAGGAATTATAAAGATGAAATGTGACTTCGTCAGGAGTCCCACCAAAAATAGAATGGACGACTTTACCGATTCTGACAGCCCCTGCGGTATGACTACTTGATGGTCCAATCATCACAGGTCCAATAATATCAAAAACAGATTGAAATTTTTGTGTTTTCATAGTTACTCCCAAATTTTACTGTAGGTTTATTATAACAAACTAGTGGATATCTTGTCTTAATTTTTGTGAATATTAAGTAGTTGATTTCGTCTGAATTCTTGTTATAATAGTCAGTGCGTCAGAGACGCTTCAAAATCGACCTTCAAATCGACTTTTGGGAACGACGACCTTCAATCGTACGTTAAACGAAAAGATGGGAGACTATATATGACGGATAAGTCAAAAACGCGTGTCGTAGTCGGCATGAGTGGTGGCGTTGATTCATCGGTAACTGCTCTTTTATTAAAGGAACAGGGTTATGATGTGATTGGCGTTTTTATGAAAAACTGGGATGACACAGATGAATTCGGCGTCTGTACAGCAACAGAGGATTATAAGGATGTGGCAGCAGTAGCTGACCAGATTGGTATTCCTTATTACTCTGTTAATTTTGAAAAAGAGTATTGGGATCGGGTGTTTGAATACTTTTTAGCAGAGTATCGTGCAGGACGAACACCAAATCCGGATGTTATGTGTAATAAAGAAATAAAATTTAAAGCTTTTCTTGATTACGCCTTAAATTTAGGGGCAGATTATGTAGCTACTGGACACTATGCACAAGTTGAACGTGATTCAGATGGAATAGTACATATGTTAAGGGGGGTTGATAATGGCAAAGATCAAACATATTTTCTTAGTCAATTATCCCAAGAGCAACTGCAAAAAACTTTATTCCCGTTAGGTCACTTACAAAAATCTCAAGTTAGGGAAATTGCTGAGCGGGCAGGACTTGCAACAGCTAAGAAAAAAGATTCGACTGGAATTTGCTTTATTGGTGAGAAAAACTTTAAACAATTTCTAAGTCAATACTTACCAGCTCAAAAAGGAAGAATGAGAACTGTTAATGGTCGTGATATGGGAGAGCATGCAGGCCTAATGTATTATACAATCGGTCAAAGAGGTGGTCTTGGTATTGGTGGACAACATGGGGGCGATAACCAGCCTTGGTTTGTCGTTGGTAAAGACCTTAGTCAAAATGTTTTATATGTTGGCCAAGGATTTTATCATGAATCCTTAATGTCAACATCACTAGATGCTTCGATGGTTCATTTCACACGTGATATGCCTAAGGAGTTTACGCTTGAGTGCACTGCTAAGTTCAGATATCGTCAACCAGATAGTAAAGTAACTGTAAAGGTATCCGGAAATAAGGCAGAAGTTCTATTTGCTGAGCCTCAACGAGCTATCACGCCGGGACAAGCAGTAGTCTTCTATGATAATCAAGAATGTCTAGGTGGTGGTATTATTGATCAAGCTTATAAAGACGGTCTTGTTTGTCAGTACATTTAGATATTACACAACTGTCAAGTGATAAGAGGAAACAATGATTAGTAAATTGACACTTACTTTTATGGCATTTTTTGCGATAATGAATCCTATTTCAAATTTACCAGCCTATATGGCCTTAGTTGCAGATGATGATCAAAAAATTTCAAAAGCCGTTGCAAAGAATAGTTTAATAATTGCTTTTATCATTATTTTAGTTGTTACTTTCAGTGGACACTATATTTTTCAAATTTTTGGGATTACGATTCATTCTTTAAGAATTGCAGGAGGCATTTTAGTAGCCCTAACAGGTTACCACATGATTAATGGCGTTCATGCGCCTTTGATAAATCATCTTGGTGCAAATGAGAAAACGAATCCAATGGATATTGCAATCTCTCCTTTGGCGATGCCTTTATTTGCAGGTCCAGGGACTATTGCAACTGCAATTACACTTTCACAAGGAAGTTTTGAAAATCAGTTAATTACCCTAATTTCATTTTTTATCCTTTGCTTAATTACTTATGGTTTGTTAATTAGTGCTAAAACAATTTCAGAGTTTCTCGGAAAAAATGTGATGAGTGTGATTACACGTTTGATGGGGTTAATTTTAACAACAATCGGAATTCAGATGCTAGTCATAGGAATTAGAGGGTCCTTTCATATTTAGCCTTTACAGGATCTTTACAACTATTGAAAGTCGTGTAAAGATTTGTTGCTGAAAATAGAGAGTCGACATCGTTCATTATTGACTTTTAATATCTATTTGCTAAAATAAATTTATAAAAACTGTGATGGTCAAAGCTCATGGAAATTGTAAGCCTTTTTGTGTACAATTTTCGAGGGTTTTGGCTATTTTTCTTTAACTTTAATGACCAAGTGTGAGGATTCGATGAGTGATTTTAGATTTACTAAAGAACAGACAGTAAGTTCAATTAGGGCAACAGCTCTCCTAGTTAGGAACGGTCAGATATTTTTAATAAGAGATAGTAACAAACGTTATTATCCAATTGGAGGAGCAGTTCATATCGGAGAAAGGACTGAAACAGCTGTTTCACGTGAAACGATAGAAGAGCTAGGGATAGAAATTTCAGTAAAAAAGTTAGCATTTATTGTCGAAAATCATTTTTGGGATGAACAGTTTTATTGGCATAATATTGAATTTCATTACATGGTTACACCATTAGAAGAGCCTAGTTTAAATATGCGAGAAGGAACTAAAGTTCAAGTTTGTGAGTGGGTAGATATCAATAGACTGTCAGAAATTGATTTAGTTCCAGAGTTTTTAAAAGATAGCTTGCCGAATTGGAATGGACAATTAAAACATATCATCAATCAGTAAAAAAGAGGAAATTAAAATGGTACATGAATTTACAGAATCCTATGACGTCATTGTTATAGGGGCGGGTCACGCTGGTGTTGAAGCAAGTTTAGCTGCAGCTCGTATGGGTTGTAAAACTTTACTAGCTACTATCAACTTAGATATGCTTGCTTTTATGCCTTGTAATCCATCAATTGGAGGATCAGCAAAAGGGATTGTTGTCCGTGAAATTGATGCTCTTGGTGGCGAGATGGGTAAGAATATTGACAAAACCTATATTCAAATGAAAATGTTGAATACTGGAAAAGGACCAGCTGTTCGCGCCCTTCGTGCTCAAGCTGATAAGGCTTTGTATGCTAGGGAAATGAAGCAGACCGTTGAAAACCAAGAGAATTTGACGCTCCGCCAGAGCATGATTGATGATATCTTGGTAGAAGATGGAAAAGTGGTTGGTGTTTTGACAGCTACTGGTCAGAAATTTTCTGCTAGAGCAGTTGTAGTAACAACTGGAACTGCTTTAAGAGGAGAAATTATTTTAGGAGAATTAAAATATTCTTCTGGACCTAATAATAGTTTAGCCTCTATTACCTTGGCTGATAATTTAAAAAAGCTGGGCTTAGAAATTGGTCGTTTCAAAACAGGGACACCTCCACGTGTTAAGGCCTCGTCTATTGATTATTCACAAACAGAAATTCAGCCCGGTGACCATAACCCAAATCATTTCTCATTCATGTCTAAAGATGAGGATTATTTGAAGGATCAAATTCCATGTTGGCTAACGTATACTAACAAAAATAGTCATGATATTATTAATAAAAATCTTTACCGTGCTCCAATGTTTTCAGGAATTGTAAAGGGTATTGGACCTCGATATTGTCCATCCATTGAGGATAAAATCGTCCGTTTTGCTGATAAAGAGAGACATCAGTTATTTTTGGAACCCGAAGGACGTGATACTGAGGAAGTTTACGTTCAAGGACTTTCAACAAGTTTACCTGAAGATGTTCAAAAGGACCTATTGCATTCGATTAAGGGTTTAGAAAATGCTGAAATGATGCGGACAGGATATGCCATTGAATATGATATTGTTCTCCCTCATCAACTGCGCGCAACGCTTGAGACCAAAGTTATTTCTGGCTTATTTACAGCGGGTCAGACTAATGGGACTTCTGGTTACGAAGAGGCTGCTGGGCAAGGGATTATTGCTGGGATTAATGCTGCTCTTAAGGTACAAGGTAAACCGGAACTTATTCTTAAAAGAAGTGATGCCTATATCGGTGTTATGATTGATGATTTAGTGACTAAGGGAACCTTAGAGCCGTATCGTCTCTTAACTTCTCGTGCTGAGTATCGGTTAATTTTACGTCATGATAATGCAGATATGCGATTAACAGAACTGGGTCGTCAAATTGGACTTGTTGACGATGAGAGATGGAGTATTTTTGAAACTAAGAAGAAACAATTTGAGAAAGAGCTAAGGCGTCTAAGTAGCATCAAACTAAAACCGATTAGAGAAACTAATGAAAAAGTAGAGGCATTAGGGTTTAAACCTTTAACAGATGCTATGACAGCTAAAGAATTTATGCGTCGTCCAGAAATTGATTATGCTACTGCTATTTCGTTTATCGGTTCTGCTGATGAAAACCTCGACACTAAGGTTATTGAGTTACTAGAAACAGAAATCAAATATGAGGGGTACATCAATAAAGCTTTGGATCAAGTTGCAAAAATGAAACGAATGGAAGAAAAAAAGATTCCAAAGAATATTGACTGGGATGCTATTGATTCCATAGCAACGGAAGCGCGTCAAAAATTTAAAAAAATTAATCCCGAAACGATTGGACAAGCTAGCCGGATTTCAGGAGTTAACCCAGCTGATATATCTATCTTAATGGTCTATATTGAAGGGAACGGTAAAGCAAGAAGAAAGACACAATAGGTCACAAAAATGTAACCTTAATAGATACGTAAAGCTCTGTATTTCAGGGCTTTTTTGTGGTATAATAAGTCCTTAAGAGGTTATAGGATGAAAAGATTTCGTTTTGAAACCATCCATTTAATGTTGATGGGTTTAATTTTATTTGGATTATTAGCACTCTGTGTCAGTATCGTTCAATCAAAAATGCTACTTTTGCTAGCTATTTTTCTTGTGCTCTTATTTATTATTGCACTTCTCTGGTATCAAAAAGAGGTTCATGAATTATCTGATTTAAATCATATTGAAATTTTAAATGAACAAACAGAAAATAATTTAAAATCCTTACTGGATAAAATGCCTGTTGGGGTTGTTCAATTTGATAAAGAAACTAATTTAGTTGAGTGGTATAACCCTTATACTGAGCTAATTTTTACAAGTGAAGAAGGCTTATTTCAAAATCAAATGATTCACGATATTTTACTAGAAAAGCGAAAAGGTAATATATCTCAAACTTTTGAAGTTTCAGGAAATCGATACACATCTTATTTAGATGAAGCTGCAGGCGTCTTTTATTTCTTCGACGCTTTTATCGGTAACCGTCAGACAATAGATGCTAGTATGCTGCGACCGGTTATTGGTATTATTTCAATTGATAATTACGATGAAATTACTGATAATTTAACGGATGCCGATATTTCAAAAATTAACAGCTTTATTGCTAATTTTATTGCTGACTTTATGGATACACGCCACATTTTTTACCGTCGTGTTAATATGGATCGCTATTATTTCTTCACAGATTATCAAAATCTAAAAGAATTAATGGATAATAAATTTGCTATTTTAGAAGTTTTCCGAAAAGAAGCTCAGGAAAGACAGTTGCGCCTAACATTGAGTATGGGTATTTCCTTTGGGCAAAAATATCACGACCAAATTGGTCAGGTTGCTCTTGAAAATTTAAATATTGCTTTAGTACGTGGTGGGGATCAAACAGTTATTCGGGAAAATGAAGAGGGGAAAACCCCAATTTATTTTGGTGGCGGATCTGTGTCAACTGTTAAGCGATCAAGAACTCGAACAAGGGCAATGATGACAGCTATTTCTGATCGAATTAAGACAGTTGACAATGTTTTCATTGTAGGTCATAAAAAATTGGATATGGACGCTTTAGGAGCTTCAGTTGGTATGCAATTTTTTGCTAGTAACATTATTGATAATTCTTTTGCAGTTTATGAGCCAGATGATATGGCGCATGACATTGAAAGAGCTATTGAAAGACTACAAGCGGATGGAAAAACTCGCTTGATAAGTGTCACTCATGCTATGCGTTTAGTCACAAAAAATTCACTTTTAGTTATGGTGGATCATTCGAAAACTTCATTAACGTTATCTAAAGATTTTTATGAGATGTTTGATGATGTTATTATTGTAGACCATCATAGAAGAGATGATGATTTTCCTGAGAATGCTATCTTAACCTTTATTGAAAGTGGAGCAAGTAGTGCTGCTGAGTTAGTTACAGAACTAATCCAATTCCAAAATGATAAGAAGAGACTTAGCAAGGTTCAGGCTAGTATTTTGATGGCTGGAATCATGCTTGATACCAAGAACTTTTCTACTCGAGTAACAAGTAGAACTTTTGACGTTGCTAGTTATTTACGAAATAAAGGCAGTGATAGTGTTGAAATTCAGCAAATATCAGCTACTGATTTTAATGAATATAAACAGGTTAATGAAATTATACTTCGTGGCGAACGTCTCTGTGACAATATTATTGTGGGAACAGGCGTGGAAGATCATCTATATTCTAACGTTATTGCAAGTAAGGCTGCAGATACTCTCTTGTCTATGGCAGGAATTGAGGCTAGTTTTGCGATGGTTCAGACTCAAAGTGATAAAATTGTCATCTCAGCTCGAAGTAGGAGTAAAATAAATGTTCAACGCATAATGGAAAAGCTAGGCGGTGGAGGACATTTTAATCTAGCTGCCTGTCAAATTGAAAATCAACATTTTGATGATGTGAAACAATTATTAATTGAGACAATTGAAAACACACTAAAAGAAACAAATGAGGTGGAATAATGAAGGTTATTTTTTTAGAAGATGTTAAAGGTAAAGGGAGAAAAGGACAAATAAAAGAAGTCCCTACAGGCTATGCTCAAAATTTTCTTATTAAGAAAAATCTTGCTAAAGAAGCAACAAATCAATCAATTGGTGAATTGAAAGGGAAGCAAAAAGCTGAAGAGAAGGCTCAGGCTGAACTACTTGCAGAAGCTCAAGCTACAAAAAAGGCGCTTGAAAATGAAAAAACAGTTGTTTCCTTTACTGAAAAAGTTGGTCCTGATGGGAGAACTTTTGGTTCAATTACGGCAAAGAAAATTGCTGATGAATTAAAAAAACAGTTCAATATTAGTGTTGATAAGAGACATATTGACTTGGATCATCCAATTAGAGCAATTGGTTTAATAGAAGTCCCTGTTAAGCTACATAAAGAAGTCAAAGCAGAAATTAAATTAAAAGTTGATCAGGCTTAAGGTCTTGATTACTTAATTAGAAGTGGAGGTGTAAGATTTGCCTGAAATACCAGAATTAAGAGTTCAGCCACAAGATTTACTGGCAGAACAGTCTGTCTTAGGCTCAATATTTATTTCGCCGGACAAACTCATTACAGTTAGAGAATTTATTAGTCCTGACGATTTTTATAAATATTCTCATAAAATTATCTTTCGGGCAATGATTACCCTTAGTGATCGGAATGATGCTATTGATGCTACAACAGTTCGAACTATTTTAGACAATCAAGGGGATTTACAAAATATTGGTGGCTTGTCTTATATTGTTGAACTTGTTAATAGTGTCCCAACGAGCGCAAATGCAGAATACTATGCTAAGATAGTCGCGGAGAAAGCCATGCTCCGAGATATTATTTCGAGGTTGACAGATACTGTAAACTTAGCATATGAAGGGGCCTCTGATTCTGAGGATATTATTGCTGGTGCGGAAAAAGCATTAATTGAAATTAATGAACATAGTAACCGAAGTGGGTTTAGAAAAATTTCAGATGTTTTAAAAGTTAACTATGAAAATCTTGAAATTCGTTCTAAACAAACTACAGATGTCACAGGGCTTCCTACTGGTTTTCGGGATCTCGATAAGATTACAACAGGTTTACATCCTGATCAACTTATTATTCTTGCAGCACGTCCAGCGGTTGGTAAGACAGCCTTTGTGCTCAATATTGCTCAAAATGTTGGAACTAAACAGAAACAAGCTGTTGCTATTTTTTCTTTAGAAATGGGTGCTGAAAGTTTGGTTGACCGGATGTTGGCTGCGGAAGGTATGGTAGATTCTCATAATCTAAGAACAGGACAATTAACAGAGCAGGATTGGAATAATGTAACAATTGCTCAAGGGGCACTTGCAGAGGCTCCTATTTATATTGATGACACACCAGGAATCAAGATTACTGAAATTCGTGCTAGAGCTCGTAAACTCTCTCAAGAAGTAGAAGGTGGCTTAGGACTTATTGTTATTGACTATCTTCAGTTAATAACCGGAACTAAGCCAGAAAATCGTCAGCAAGAAGTTTCAGATATATCGCGTCAGCTAAAAATACTGGCTAAGGAGTTAAAAGTTCCTGTTATAGCACTTAGCCAATTATCACGTGGTGTTGAACAAAGACAAGATAAGAGACCAGTATTATCAGATATTCGAGAATCAGGATCTATTGAGCAAGATGCTGATATTGTTGCTTTTTTATACCGAGATGATTATTATCGTAAAGAGGGCGAAGAAACTGAGGATGCTATAGAAGATAATACAATAGAAGTTATTTTAGAAAAAAACCGTTCAGGAGCGCGTGGGACTGTTAAATTAATGTTCCAAAAAGAATACAACAAGTTTTCAACTATTGCACAATTTGAAGAGAGATAAGAGGAATAGAATATGAGTGATGCATTTGCAGATGTTGCAAAAATGAAAAAAATTAAAGAAGATATTAAAGCTCATGAAGGTCAACTGGTGGAATTGACCTTAGAAAACGGTAGAAAAAGGGAAAAAAATAAAATTGGTCGTCTGATTGAAGTTTATAGTTCTTTATTTATTATTGAATATAATGACAATGTTGATCAATCTGGAGGTTATAACAATACCTATGTTGAATCCTATACTTACTCAGATATTCTGACAGAGAAAACCTTAATTAGATATCTAGATTAAAAAAGGAACAAGAAGCATGTGAATTTAAAAATATGTTTTACAGATTTTGATAATCGTGTTATAATACTTTTTGTGTGAAATAATAGCAGAAAAATATGAAGCTCGTCAACAGGTGGTTATCTATTCAAGTAACCTTTGCTGTTTAGGTGAAAACCCTCTGCACGAATCAGGATTTTTCAAATAGTTATTTCCTCAAAATATTTAGAGGAGGACATTAAATATGTCACGTTATACTGGTCCATCATGGAAACAATCACGTCGTCTTGGCTTATCGCTTACAGGCACAGGTAAAGAATTAGCACGTCGTAACTACGTACCAGGTCAACACGGTCCTAACAACCGTGGTAAACTTTCTGAGTACGGTCTACAACTTGCTGAAAAACAAAAATTACGTTTTTCTTACGGTTTAGGTGAAAAACAATTCCGTAACTTGTTCGTACAAGCTACAAAAATCAAAGAAGGAACTCTTGGTTTCAACTTCATGGTTCTTTTAGAACGTCGTCTTGATAATGTTGTTTACCGTTTAGGTCTTGCAACTACTCGTCGTCAAGCACGTCAATTTGTTAACCATGGACATATCCTTGTTGATGGCAAACGTGTTGATATCCCTTCATACCGTGTAGAACCTGGTCAAGTGATTTCAGTTCGTGAAAAATCAATGAAAGTTCCTGCAATCCTTGAAGCTGTTGAGGCTACACTTGGACGTCCAGCATTCGTATCATTTGATGCTGAAAAACTTGAAGGATCATTAACTCGTTTACCAGAACGCGATGAAATCAATCCAGAAATTAACGAAGCACTTGTCGTTGAATTCTACAACAAAATGCTTTAATTCTTACATTAAACACTTTAAAAGCCTATTTAATAGGCTTTTTTGTTGTGTAGAATGCTAAAAATAAAATTTAATCAGTTACAATGAATTTACCGCCGTTTCAAAGATGAGACGGCTTTTTTTACGCTCTCTTTTGAGAGGTGAGAATAGGTATCTATAGTCATTGCTAAAGTAGGATGTCCAAGACGATGTTGCAATGCTTTAGAGGTGAAGTTTTTGTATTAATATATAATTAGCCTAAAAATAGAATTCATACTCTTACTTGTAGGCTAATTTTTTTGAAATCATATATTTTTGATTGGTATAAAAAATATAAAATAATCTTTTTTATAAAACGTAGATTTAAATTTAAAAACTTATAAATCGCTCAGTATAAAGGTTTTTGATGATTTCTCCAAAAAGAATAATTATAACTACTGTAAGAGAGGTACTTTATACTAGTTCATCTATAAAACTATTTTATAAATAATGATTATAGAAAATACTCAAGGTTAAAGTATAATAATTGAGTAAAAATTATTATACTGCCAAAGCTAAAGTTAAATTGAAATTATTAAAAATAGAATTGGTGTTTTGACCAAGAATTATTAACATGATAATTAATATAATGCTTAACTTTAAAGGAGAAAAATGAACAAAAAAATAATTTTAGTTGTTATTTTATGCTTGTCAGCGTGCGCTATGAAAGTTAGTGCGAATGCTAGTGTTTCTGAAATCTACTCAGATTCAGAAACACAGAATAACTTTATCTTTGATGAGCCCCAGCAAACTATTAAAGATGATAGTGGAAAACCTATATCTATTAAAGGTTTATATGTTGGTAGTAGAGAAATCACAGTTAATATACCTATAGGTTGGTGGGTCTACCTTTACCGACAAAGTGATCCTAGCAATAAAAACCGTGGAAATTTAGTTATCCCTCCTGAAAAAATTAAATACTTGGGAGAAGAGACTGATTCATATAAAACGGATATTTTCCGTCAGTACTACTCAGGAACCCCCTATACTATTGATTTGAAGGACACACCTCTGAAAAAAGGAGAAAGGTTGACATTCTCATTCAAACGTGATGATGGTTTCTATGCTGGCTCTTCCTTTTACAAAGATTTCTTATCTATGGAAGAAGATAAACAATACAATGAAGAAATTAAGAAAATTGAGGATGGCCTAGAGAGACAAGATCAAGAAAATAATGCCTTAGAGTTATTTAAACAACAGCAACAAGAGGAAGCTAATAAGACTTGGTATCAACGCTTGGGAGATAGCATTCAAGACCAATTGTGGAATTTCAATAACTGGTGGAAAGAATAAATTTCCTCTTTTAGTGAATTAACTGCTATTTCAAAATATGAAACGGCTTTTTCTCGTTCTCTTTTGATAAGTGACTGTAATTACCCATTATCATAGGAATAGTGGAATGTCCTAACCTTGTTTGTAATTTTTAAAATTATTTTGTCACTGAAGATTACAATAGATATCAGAGGAAACTAAAGTTTTGGTATAACTTTCAATTAAATATATAGTTAACTTAATAAAAGTATATCTAATTTAGATCAAAATAAAAGACACTTTCAAAGTGTCTTTTATTTTGATCTATTAAGCATTTTTAAAACAAAATCAGTCATTTGTTGAGGAGTTTCTTTTTTTCCTCTAGCAATCCAAGTCTGACAAGTACCAAAGAAAGCATAAGCCAAATAAATACTTTGATAATCTAATTCAATTTTTGACATCCCTTCTTTTGCAAGTCGTTCATGTAATTCAGAGGAAATTAAAATTCGAACCTTGTTAATTATAAAATTTTGAAGCTCTTTAGTTCCATTCGATGAGATGAGAGCAGATAATAGTTTTTCACGTGATAAGAAGGTAAAAACCTCTAAAAAAGTTTGTTGATTATCTTCATAATCTTTATCAAAAATATATTCAAGTTGATGAAATAAGGTCTGTTGGTAGCTATCAATCATTTCATATTTATCTCGATAATGGGTATAAAAGCTAGAACGGCTTATTCCTGCTGTTTCTGCTAGTTCAGTTGTTGAAATATCGTCAAAACTCTCTTTATTTAAGAGTCTAACCATTGCATCTAATAGAGCACGTTTTGTATTTTCTTTGCGACTATTCTGCATTAAGGTCTCCTTTTTGAACAATTTGGACAATGTGTCTAAAAACAGTGATTATTTCTTGAGTTTTTTTTGCTTCAATGTATAATATATTTTATCATAAAATGAATGAAGTACAATCGTTTGAGGAGTAAAAATGTTAGAAGAGTTAAAAGCACTTTTAAAAAACCCAAAATTAATTATCACAATGATAGGTGTGGCACTAGTTCCAGCCTTATATAATTTATCTTTTCTTGGTTCAATGTGGGATCCTTATGGTCGAGTAGAAGATTTACCAATAGCAGTAGTCAACCATGATAGGGAAGCTAAGTTGGATAAAAAAGATTTACATATCGGTAAGGATATGGTAGACAAGATGTCTAAAAATAAAGATTTAGATTATCATTTTGTCTCAGAAAAAAAAGCTAAAAATGGTTTGCAAAATGGCGAATACTATATGATTGTCACTCTACCAAAAGATCTTTCGAAAAAGGCAACTACTTTATTAGAGAATAATCCTGAGAAGTTAGTTATTCAATATCAAACAAGTAGAGGTCACGGTATGGTCGCTTCCAAGATGAGTGAAGCAGCTATGGCTAAATTGAAATCGTCAGTCTCTGATAATGTCAGTCGAACTTATACAACATCAGTTTTTCAAAGTATGAGTAAGCTTCAGGCTGGCTTAGAGGATGCTTCAACAGGCAGTGGTCAATTGGTTCAAGGTGCGAATGATGCTAAAGTGGGTAGTCAAGAAATCACAACAAATCTTGCTAGCCTTGCCAATGGTAGTCAATCATTAAAACAGGGAGTTAGTCAGCTTAATTCAGGATTAGTGACTTATACTGGTGGTGTAAATCAACTGAACAATGGTATTAGTAAATTCTCTTCGCAGCTGCCACTTTATCTAGATGCGGTTAGTCAGCTCTCTAATGGGGCAACTCAACTGACAGCCGGTTTAAATAAGCTATCATCAGAAACTACAATGAGTCAAGAAGAGACTCAAGGGATTCAAGCTTTACAAGTAGGATTACCACAGTTGAATAATGCCATACAAGAGCTAAATAACGCTGTAGGTGGTTTGTCTGTTCCAAATACAGCTGACTTAATGGGAGCCTTAACTGGTATTTCAGATTTAGCGCAAGAGATTATTGCTACTGAAGCTACTTCAGCAAATAGTAAGCTAGCTTCGCTACAAGCAACATCAACTTATAAAAGTTTGAGTCCTGAACAGCAGGCTGAGTTAAACCATGCGATTTTGGGGACACCATCGAAAGCGACTAGTGATGCTCAAACTATTGTTAATACTATAACTGTTTTGAAAACAAAATTATCAAATCTGCCAAGTAATTCAAATACTGGACAGTTGAGTCAATTACAAGCAAGTGTTAATAAAATTGCTAATTTGTCAAATCAAGCTTTACCACAAGCAAGTGCAGCACTAACAAAACTTTCAACGGGAGTAAAAGCTGTCAATAGCGGTGTCACAAATCAACTTTTACCAGGAAGTAACAAGCTAAGTTCAGCTCTTGCAAGTCTTAATAGCAAAAATCCAGAAATATTGACTGGCTTGACAGCAATTTCAAGTGGTTCTACACAATTGAATGCTAATTCAAATGCTTTGTTGAGTGGCACTCAGAAGTTATCTTTGGGAACGAATGTCTTGACACAAGGAGCTGTAAAATTGACAAATGGTAGTGCTAGCTTGACAGATGGATTGACAAACATGTCAAATGGTTTGTCAAGTTTACAACTGTCATTGGCAGAGGCTTCTCATAAACTTAATTTAGTAAGTGTCAAAGAGAAGAATGCAAAGGCGGTAGCTTCTCCGGTATCTTTATCTGAAAAAGATAAAGATAATGTTAAAACTAATGGTATTGGTATGGCTCCCTATATGATAGCTGTTTCATTAATGGTAGTAGCCTTGTCAACTAATGTTATCTTTGCCACCTCACTGTCAGGGAGACCTGTTAAGAATCGTTGGGATTGGGCTAAACAAAAATTCATTATCAATGGTTTTATATCAACTTTAAGTTCTTTGATTCTATATGGAGCAATTCAGTTTCTTGGCTTTGAAGCAAATTATGAATTAAAAACTTTAGCTTTCATTATCTTAAGTGGCTGGACTCTTATGGCCTTAGTGACTGCCCTTGTTGGTTGGGATGACCGTTATGGTTCTTTTGCCTCTCTGGCAATGCTATTACTACAAGTAGGTTCATCAGGAGGGTCCTACCCAATAGAATTAAGTGGTCGATTCTTCCAAACTTTACACCCGTATCTTCCAATGTCTTATATCGTTTCAGGTTTACGCGAAACAATTTCTTTAAATGGCCATATTGGACTTGAGGTAAGCATTTTGACAGGATTTTTAGTAGGCTTCTTAGCACTCGCTCTAATTATTTATCGACCAAAAAGCTCATAGTAAGGAGTAAAAATGTCTTCCTTAGCTCTGCTACTGTAAATTTTGACAGTAGTTAAGCAGCACTGTGTTGTGTTTTTAGAAACTTTTGTAAGAACTTTGTGTGGCAAGATAAAAAGTATTTAACTTAATACAAGAAGAATTAGAAGATAAAAAAAGTAGTTAGTTATCGTAGCCTTAATCAGCAATTATATAGTAAAATGAAGAGGCCTGAAAAAGCCTCTTCTATTTTACTATTCTACTGTAATATCGCCAAGTTTATTAGTAATGTCCAGTTGATTTTTAGAGTTACCTTTTAAGTCAGATGTTATTTCGGAATTACCTAAACTTTTATTGGTTTTAAGTGCTAAATCATGATTTTTTAAGTGGATGTCAGCGTTACCCATATCTAATCTTAAACTGTTTTTATTGCTAAAGCTAACATTAGTAGCGGTAAAGTCACCAGCCTTCAATGTTAACTGTGAATTTGCAATACTTGAAGTTCCAAATTCTATATTTCCGGCATTAACATTTATCTTACTGTTACTAATATGGCTATCCGTAAATGTCATATCACCTGTATGTAGGGTTACTTGTCCATTCATTATCTTAGAAGAACTAACTGAAAAATTTCCGGATGATAGTAGGAAGTCAATCGTTTGAATCTGACTATTTTCTATCTCTAATTCTCCAATTTTTAAATTTCCTTTGAGACTGCTGAGCTTATGACCTTTAGGAAGGGTAATTTGGATAGAATAGTTAGTTTTTATGCCAAAATAACTATTTTTTTCGATATTAGTGAGATTTCGCAAAGTTAAAAAGTTGATGCTTGGTTTATTTTGAAAAATTTTAGATTTTTCACTTATGGATAAGGTCTTCCCAGTCTGCTCAATCTTGATGGGGTATTTTTTATCGACATAATAAGTAATACTGGCTTTCTCTTGATTTCCAGTCTTTATGATAACATCTGAAACATTGCAGTTAAGTAAAAGGTGATCAAAATTTGCTACTTTCTTAGTTTTATAATGATTACTCTTTGATGGATTGGTGTAACTTGATAAATCTGACCAACCCCCTCTAACATAGCCAAACCCTGCCAAGGTAAGTCCTG
The DNA here is from genome assembly GCF_900475415.1 of Streptococcus porcinus. Classification (NCBI taxonomy): domain Bacteria; kingdom Bacillati; phylum Bacillota; class Bacilli; order Lactobacillales; family Streptococcaceae; genus Streptococcus; species Streptococcus porcinus. The sequence goes on along the minus strand of NZ_LS483388.1, from coordinate 1,993,488 downwards.
AAAGCAATAAACAAAGTGCTGTAATAAAGCTTATTTTTTTAAAATTTTTCATACTGTTCGACCTCTCTTAATCATTTTCTGAATGAGGAGTGCCCCACCACGTATAAGGGCAGCACAAACTTCAAATCCAAGCATTATAGCTAATAGAGAGCCTCCAATCATCATTAAACCTATACCGAAACTAAGGATTGTTGAATTGATAGAACTTGATAAGTAGCTGAAACTGTCAAATAGCACGTAACAACCATTTGCGAAAAATGAGATACCTAGAATAATTAATGAAAAGATAACTACTGTGATGACTACTATTATAGCTAATACTAGGGATACGATAGCTAGAAAGATTGGTATGGCAGTCGGTGCTGCTAGGATTGATAAAATTGTCAACCAAATAATTTTAGCGTAGTGTTTTGGTCTCTTATCTTCACTTTCAATTTTGTTTTCAAGTAAGCGGCCTATAATTTCGCGGGCTGCTTCTTTAGGACTGCCAAGGTCAGTGATTACTTTATCTTCGTTTTCAGGACCAGCTTCGTCAAAGTATTCGGTAAAGTAATCCATTGCTTCTAGATAATCGTCTTCTGGCAATTTTCGGAGCTGATTTTGTAACTCTGTTAAATACTCAGTTCTTGTCATGGCGGAGACTCCCTTCTATAATTGCATCTAAATTTGCTTTGTAGTTTTCCCACTCTTCTTCAAGAAAAGCAAGTTGTGTTTGTCCTTCTGTAGTTAATTGATAGTACTTGCGTCGACGTCCTTGATGTTCTTGGCTATAGGTTCTAAGATACTCGGCCTTTTCCAACTTTTTGAGGATGGGATAAAGGGTTGATTCCTTGATATTGGTTACCAGTTTGATGTTTTGACTGATATCGTAACCATAAGAATCCTGCTCTTTGACAATAGACAAGATTAAAAATTCAATCAAGGTAGCTGATACGGGAAAATACATACCATTACCTCCTTAATGGGTAAAAATTTTATATATAAATATTTTATATATAAAGTATATGATAGAAATTAAAAGAAGTCAATAGATTATATGTAAAAATTTTATATATTTAAAAAAACATAAAAAGCAATTTCTTGACCTCTACTATTATTTTTTGTACCCTTGGAACATAAGAATGACAAAAAGGAATAATATGAAGAAAACAATTAAGGATTTGATTGAAGAACATAAACCACAACCCTTGGGCGAACAAAAACAGTATGCCGTTTTTTTACCTCTGCTTTGGCAAAATGAAAGGTGGCATATTTTGTATGAGGTAAGGAGTCAACATATTTCACAGCCAGGTGAAGTATCGTTTCCTGGTGGTCGAGTTGAAAGGAATGAATCATATCAAGCTGCTGCTATTAGAGAAACTGTGGAAGAATTAAATGTTTGTGCAGATAGCATTGATATCTGGGGTGAAATTGACTACATTGTACAGTCAAAGCGGACAATTCACTGTTTTGTCGGCCAATTACATTGTCAAGATTGGAAAGAATTAGCATATAATGAAGAAGTTGACCATCTGTTTGTAGTTCCGTTAAACTGCTTACAGGAAATAAAGCCAGTTTATTATGAGTTACCTCAAAGAGTTAAAGAAGACAATAATTTTCCTTTTGATCGGATTCGTAATGGGCAAAAATATGCTTTTTCAAATCAGGTTGCACGCATTCCTTTCTATGAAGGTTTAGAGGAGATAATCTGGGGGATGACTGCTCAGTTTACAGACTGTTTCATTCAATTGATAAAAGATAATGAAAAAGAATAGTATGATAGTAGGGTTTAGTTATTATTTTAGACGTAGAAAATTGATGAGCTAAAATACAAAAAAGTGTTGGATTTCCAACACTTTTTTGTGATACTATTTGTATTTGTCCTCTAATTTGCTCATCCATAGACCTAACCAAATACCAAGTCCGAATAGAAGCAAAGCCATACCCCAAGTAAATAATCCTGCTCCGCTATAATCAATAGCTTCGGGACTATGTGGAACAGGGATAAGTATCAGAAGGGTACTAGATAAAATAATACCAATAATAAAATGATAAACGCGTGAATGGTGGTATTCTAGAGCAAAGTCCATTGCTTTTGAAAATCCAGCAATAGCTAAGATGCCACCAATTGTGATTGGGAGAAAGGTACCTAATAAATCAAGAGATTTAAAACCATTAAGCATCGGTGAGTATAGACCAAGAATCAACAGTAGGTTTGATGGACTAAGACCAGGTACTAGTACACCAAGGGCGATGAGAGCTCCAGCTAAAATAAAACTTAAGAAGTTAACGGGAATATTACCAACTAAATCGTTTAGAAAGTAAAGTAGTACTCCAGAAATTACAAAAGTCATTATAAGCCAAATACAATCAATTAAATCACGTTTAGATCGTTTGGTAGATTCCTTGATTAGACTAGGAAGAGTTCCGATAATTGCTCCAGCAAAGCCCCACAATATTGGAACTTGGAAATGTTTTAAGAGGTATTCTACAGGGAAGGAAAAGAGTGCAATACCTAAGATACCACCAATCCCGACGGGAAGAAAGAAAAGTACATTCTCCCAAAAATTCTCACGGATATGGGCTAGAAAACGGATTAAGCGTTCATATATGCCTAAAATAGCTGCTAAGACGCCACCAGATACACCTGGTAAAATGAAGCCAAGAGCAATAATCATACCTTTTATAAGGCGATTTAAAATAGAAAACATTATTTCCTCCTTGATAATGGTCAACTAATTGTACCATAAACTTATTGCTAAATAAATTGGAGGCATTGTCAAGGACCTTACAAGGGTGTAAAGTAAGAGTACCTAGACGAATAAAAGGGACAAATTATGGTTATGTCAAAGATATTTGATAGTCAAGAAAGCTCTACTAAGATAAACTTAAGCTGAAAGGAGAAAAAATGGAGTTAGGAAAAAAATTGAGTTCGTGCAGAAAAAAGGCAGGATTCTCGCAAGAAGACTTAGCAGAAAAAATCTATGTTTCACGTCAAACGATTTCAAACTGGGAGAATGACAAATCTTATCCTGATATTCACAGTTTAATTGCTTTGGCCAATCTTTTCAACCTAAGTCTTGATCAGTTAGTAGAAGGAGATATTGATGAAATGAAAAAACTTGTTCAAAGTGACGACTTACAGCAATTTAACCGAGATGGTTGGGCAATGACTATCGGCTCACTGATCATGGCTCTAACAGCTTACCCACTTATCCATTTTTTAGGTAAAGTAGGTTTTGTTATTTTTATTTTTGAATGGTTTACTGTCATGGTCTTTGCCTTACGTATTGAAAAATTTAAAAAAGAAAATAGGATTCAAACTTATAAAGAAATTTTAGCTATTTCTAGAGGACAAGCTTTAGATAAAAATGAAAGCATTGAGGAAAGAGCTAAGTATCCTTATCAAAAACCTATGATTGTCATAGGTTTTACCATTGTTTTTTGTCTAATAATGGGTTTGACAATCTTATTAATAAATAGTCTTTTCTAAAAAGGAATAAGGTGCCCTTTGGAGCACCTTATTTTTTCTTATCTAAATAATGGTCTAAAAACTTAGCTGCTAAGCTATTTTGGAAGATGTGTTGTCGTGCTTCCTCAGGATAATACCAGTCGTAAGCATCTATCTCGTGATTAGCTTGAAAATCACTGTCGTCTTTGACAATTACTGTAAAGTTGCACATGAGAGTGTTTGAAGGTTCAAAGAATTGGCTTTTGTTAAAGGAAATTGACAAGCCTGTCAAGCCAGTTTCTTCTTTCAATTCCCGTATGGCAGTCTCTTCAAGGTTTTCACCTTTACCAACGTAACCCGCCACGAGGATTTTTCGCGGGCGACCATATTGTTGGATAAGGAGAATTTTATTATTGCTTTGATTGACCACAATTAAGCTAATTGCAGTGTTGAAACTTGGGAAACGAAATTGGTCACAGGACTTACAAAAAGGGATTTGTCCTTCATTTTCCAATTCCTTGGCAATCAGTTTTGCACCGCATTCTTGACAGTATTTTTGCATAAGTAACTTCCTTATATGTTTTTGATTATTATAGCATGTCTTCAAAAAAGAAGCCCTATGGACTTCTTAAATAACTAATCTAAAGGTTGCTCATGTAAAGTTTTACTATAAATAACCTTGTCCCCCCACTCCCCATCTTCAAAGGCAAACTTGGAACGGCGACATTCATAGACAAAACCTAACTTTTCAGCCAATTGCTGTGACGCTCTATTTCTAGGAGAGATCTGAGTTTCTAAGTGGTGAAATCCAAGCACCTTCCAGCAGGTCTCTACTAACGCTGATAAGGCCTCATAAGCAAAGCCTTTACGCCAGTACTGGTTATGAATGAAATAGCCCAGTTCACCCCACTGCATGTTGGTACGGGCTAAGGTGGCAATATTAAGCATACCAAGGTGCTGTCCATTCTTATCAAAAACAGCAAAGATATAGGTGTCATCCTTTTCCCAAAGCTCTTGATGCCGAGCCACTAACTGCTGAAACCACTTAAGGTCACAAACAGACATATCCAGCTGACCGTCGTCAAAAGCATGTTGTGCAACTTTCCGGCCATCAAAACCTTGATACCAGGTTTCGTAATCCTCAGTAACAAGTGGGCGAATAATTAAGCGATCTGTTTCAATTTTACATTTTTCCAAAAATAATCCTCTTTCTTAATAAACTTTCTAATTCCTGAGTCAGTTTTGCTTGCTTGAAATTGAAACATAGGCTAACCTCCTTGATTTTATTGCTTTAATTGTAACATAATGAGTATTAAAAAAGTCCTTGAAAGTTATCTTTCAAGGACTTTAGTTGTTTCAATTATTTTACTTCAGTAAAGGTTACGTGTTTACGTAATTTTGGTGAATATTTTTTCAATTGAAGTCGGTCTGGAGTGTTACGTTTGTTTTTTGAAGTAAGGTACAAGCGTTCACCAGATTCTTTGTGTTCAAGTGTAATATTTACGCGCATGGTATCTCCCTTCTATTATTTAGCTTCGTTAGCTTTAGCGATTTTACGTCCTTTGTAGTATCCTTTAAGTGATACGCGGTGAGAACGTGAGAAATCTCCAGTAGTTTCGTCGAATTGTACAGACGGAGCTGTTAATTTATAATGTGTACGACGTTTATTCTTTTTAGCTTTTGACGTGTGACGTGCAGGTACTGCCATTGTTTCTATCCTCCGATTAAAATGTTGGGCATTGGAAATAAACTTTAAAGCTTATAGCCCAGAATATTTTTGTGTCTATGGCTTTCGCCAACTTTAATATAGTAACATAACTTTTTTGTAAAGTAAAGTTACTTGACAAAAAAGTTTTTTTAGAGTTCCGCTCTACCCAAAAGGCTTAGAAAAATGCTAAAATAGGAGTGATTAGAATGCAGAAAGGAAGAGAGTGTTTTTATAGACACTCAGGCACCAATTATTATGAAACTTCAAAAACCTAAAGGAACTCAGGATATCTTACCTGAAGAAGCTGCTAAGTGGCAATATGTTGAAGCTGTTGCGCGTGAAACATTTGAAAAATATAATTACGGAGAAATCAGGACTCCAATGTTTGAACACTATGAAGTCATTAGCCGATCGGTCGGTGATACGACTGATATTGTGACCAAAGAAATGTATGATTTCTATGACAAGGGGGAGCGTCATATTACGCTTCGTCCGGAAGGGACAGCTCCTGTAGTGCGTTCTTTTGTTGAGAACAAGCTTTTTGCGCCAGAGGTTCAAAAGCCAGTTAAGTTGTATTATATCGGATCAATGTTCCGTTATGAACGTCCGCAAGCGGGGCGTCTGCGTGAGTTCCACCAGATTGGGGTAGAGTGTTTTGGTTCTGCCAACCCAGCCAGTGACGTGGAAACAATTGCTATGGCCAATCATCTTTTTGAAACATTAGGGATTAAAGACATTACTTTACATATCAATAGTTTAGGTAATCCTACTAGTCGTGCTGCTTACCGTCAAGCCTTGATTGATTACTTGACACCTATGCGTGAGCAATTATCTAAAGACAGTCAACGACGTTTGGATGAAAATCCATTGCGGGTTTTGGATTCTAAGGAAAAAGAAGATAAAATAGCTGTTGAGAATGCACCATCGATTTTGGATTATTTAGATGATGAGAGTCAGGCTCACTTTGAAACTGTTAAGGCTATGTTAGCTGACCTTGAAATCCCTTATGTTATTGATACCAATATGGTACGTGGCTTGGATTACTATAACCACACGATTTTTGAGTTCATGGCAACTGTAGATAACTCGGAATTAACTATTTGTGCAGGTGGCCGCTATGATGGTTTGGTTAGCTACTTTAATGGACCAGAAACGCCAGGTTTTGGTTTTGGTTTAGGGCTTGAACGGCTTTTGCTTATTTTGGAAAAGCAGGGCATCACACTCCCTGTAGTACCTGGAATGGATGTTTATGTTGCCGTATTGGGAGATCGTGCTAATAGCAAAGCTTTGGCATTAGTACAGTCCCTTCGTAGACAGGGTTTTAAAGTAGAGCGTGATTATTTAGGACGTAAAATTAAGGCACAATTTAAATCAGCAGATAGTTTTAAAGCGAAAGTGATTATGACTCTTGGCGAAAGTGAAGTTGAAGCTGGCAAAGTAACCCTTAAAAATAACCAAAGTCGTCAAGAAATTGAAGCTAGCTTTGAAGAAATAAGTAACGATTTCCCTAGGTTATTGTCTAAATTAGTTTGATAAGTATTGAGGGTTTTTAGCCCTCTTTTTGATTACGTTTTGTGTGCTAATCATTGACTGGTTTTAATTCTCTTTAAATGGGTGGGGTTTTTAGATGGATTTTGTTATAATAGTAAAGACTAAAAAATATATCGGAGATAACTAGATGAAACGTAGCATGTATGCTGGACATGTTCGGTCAGAACATATTGGACAAGAACTTACTTTAAAAGGTTGGGTTGGACGTCGTAGAGACTTGGGCGGCCTTATTTTTATTGATTTACGCGACCGTGAAGGTATTATGCAACTTGTTATTAATCCAGAGGAAACTAATGCTGATGTGGTAAAGAATGCAGAGGCTATTCGTAGTGAATATGTTATTGAAGTTCAGGGTGTGGTTCAGGAGCGTCAACAGGCAAATGATCAATTAGCAACAGGTTCTGTCGAGCTAAAAGTTACTGAGTTAACTATTTTAAACACCTCTAAAACAACACCTTTTGAAATTAAAGATGCTGTTGAGGTCGGTGATGAGACTAGACTTCGTTATCGCTATTTAGATTTGCGTCGTCCGGAGATGTTGGAAAACTTCAAGCTACGTGCTAAGGTAACACATTCAATTCGTAATTATTTAGATGATCTCGATTTCATTGATGTTGAAACGCCAATGCTAACCAAGTCCACACCAGAAGGGGCGCGTGACTACTTGGTACCAAGTAGGGTTAGTCAAGGGCATTTCTACGCTTTGCCACAAAGTCCGCAAATCACGAAGCAGCTATTAATGAATGCTGGTTTCGATCGTTATTACCAAATCGTTAAATGTTTCCGTGATGAGGATTTACGTGGTGATCGTCAACCAGAATTTACACAAGTTGACTTGGAAACCTCTTTCTTATCGGAACAGGAAATCCAAGATTTAGTTGAAGGTATGATTGCTAAGGTTATGAAAGACACCAAGGGTATTGACGTCAAACTTCCTTTCCCGAGAATGTCTTATGACGATGCCATGAACTTTTACGGATCTGACAAACCAGATACCCGCTTTGATATGCTCTTGCAAGATTTGACTCAACTTGTAAAAGACGTTGATTTTAAAGTTTTTTCAGAAGCACCAGCAGTTAAAGCTATTGTTGTAAAAGATAAAGCAGATCAATTCTCACGCAAAGATATTGATAAGCTAACTGAGTTTGCTAAGCAGTTTGGTGCAAAAGGTCTAGCCTGGGTGAAGAAGGTAGATGGCTTGCTAGCAGGTCCCGTTGCTAAGTTCTTAACAGAAATTGACAGCAGGTTGACAGAAGCTTTACATATAACTGACAATGACTTAATTTTATTTGTCGCTGATGAATTAACCATTGCCAATAATACACTCGGTGCTCTGCGTAACCGCTTAGCCAAAGAACTCGGTTTAATTGATAACAAAAAATTTAACTTCCTTTGGGTTGTTGACTGGCCGATGTTTGAATGGTCAGAAGAAGAAGACCGTTATATGTCGGCGCATCATCCATTTACACTACCAACAGAAGCATCTGCCAAAGAATTGGAAGGAGATTTAGCCAAGGTTCGAGCTGTAGCTTATGATATTGTTTTAAATGGATATGAACTTGGTGGTGGTAGCCTAAGGATTAATCATAGAGACATGCAAGAACGTATGTTTAAAGCTCTAGGGTTTACAAGAGACGCTGCTAATGAACAATTTGGCTTCCTACTAGAGGCTATGGATTATGGCTTCCCTCCACATGGCGGCTTGGCTATCGGTCTTGATCGTTTTGTAATGTTACTTGCTGGTAAAGATAATATTCGTGAGGTTATCGCTTTCCCTAAAAATAACAAAGCAAGTGATCCAATGACACAGGCACCGAGCTTAGTGTCAGACAAACAACTAGATGAATTAAGTCTTCAAGTAGAAAGTCATGATTAGAAAAACAACTTACAAGAAAAAAGTAAAATATGTTATTAGTCGCGGTGCTAAAAAAGTAGGACTACTACATGCCCTGCGAAGCATTTCTAGGGAGAAATACGCAGAAAAAATTTCTGCTTCTATCTTATATGGGATTCTTTCTAGTATTGCTGTTAATTTATTTTTTCAACCGGGTCATGTCTATTCCAGTGGAGCAACAGGTTTAGCACAAGTTATTTCGGCGGTGAGTCATCGTACTTTAGGAATGTCACTGCCAATTTCACTTGTTTTTTATGTGATAAACCTTCCTTTACTAGTTTTAGCTTGGTATAAAATTGGACATAAATTTACAATTTTCACTTTTATAACAGTTACCATGTCCTCCTTCTTTATTCAGATTATCCCACAGTTGACACTGACAGAAGATCCATTAATAAATGCCATTTTTGGAGGACTTTTTATGGGGATTGGTGTCGGTTTTGGGTTAAAATCACGAATCTCAAGTGGAGGAACTGATATTGTTAGCTTAACTATTCGTAAGAAAACTGGCAAAGATGTGGGGCAGATCGCTCTAGCTCTTAATGCTGTTATTATGGTTTTTGCTGGGATTTTATTTGGTTGGCAATATGCACTTTATTCCATGGTAGCTATATTCGTTAGTACACGGATAACGGATGCTATATATACTAAGCAAAAGAAAATGCAAGCGATGATAGTAACTGAACAACCAGATAAGGTTATAAAAGCTATTCATAAAAAATTACATCGTGGAGTAACATGTATAAATGATGCTGAAGGGACCTATAAACATGTTCATAAGACTGTCCTTATTACCATATTGACTCAGGAGGAGTATATCGGTTTTAAGGTATTAATGTTAAAGACAGATCCAGATGCATTTATCTCTGTGGCCGAAAATGTTCGGATAATAGGCCGTTTTGTTGAAGATGATTAGTGTTTAGACTCACAAAGGAGGTTGGGATGCCATTTGACAGTAAACTTGAATTTAAAAAACTATCATATATCATTGGTGGATCAGCAATATATGCTTTTGCCTTTGTTTATTTTTATATGGCAAACCGTATCGCAGCTAATGGGATGTCGGGGCTAACACTTGTCGGAAAGGCATTGTTTAATATTGATCCCATTATTTCAGGCTACCTCATCAACTTACCACTAGTTTTTATCGGAGCTAAGTATTTTGGTAGAAGATCTACAGTTTATACTGTGACGGGTGTTTTATCTCTCTATTTTTTCGTTTGGATGTTTCAAAAAATACCACTCTTGATTGACCTTAATCATGATAAGTTAGTTATTTCTTTGATGGCGGGGATTATTGGGGGACTTGGTGGAGGCCTAGTTTTTCGTAGTGGAGGAACGATTGGCGGATCTGATATCATTGGTAAAGTTATTGAGACTAAGTTTGGTTTACAACTCAATCAAGCACTACTTGGAATTGATATTTTTGTTATGATTCTATCTTTGACTTATATTTCTATCCCAGATATGATGTATGCTCTAATTGCTAGTTTTATGTACGGAAGGATTGCTCATATTGTTCAAAATGGTGGTTATTCCGTTAGAGGAACAATTATTGTTTCAGACTTTTCCACTGAAATATCACAATTTATCATGGAAGAATTAGGTAGAGGAGTCACTTACTTGAATGGTGAAGGTGCTTATTCTGCTCGAGAGAAAAAAGTTATCTATGCTGCTCTGAGTAGAACAGATGTACGTGAGCTTAAAGAAGTAATAAGTGAGATTGATCCGAGAGCATTTGTTTCCATTTTTGATATGGATGAGATAAACAGTCCGGACTTCTTTATACCTAAGAAGAAAAAAAGAAAAAAGAAGATAGGTAACTAGTTTGCTTCTCAAAGAAGCAACTAGTTTTTTATCGATAGAGGAGGGAATGATATGACACAATTTCATATTTGGTTTGGACGCTTGAAAGCTTTGTTTGTGATTACGTTAGGCGTTGCCATTTATTCTTTTGGCTTTGTTAATTTTAATATGGCAAATAGACTTGCAGAAGGTGGAGTATCTGGACTGACATTAATGTTACATGCTTTAATGGGAGTTAATCCGGCCTTTTCTTCTTTGCTATTTAACATTCCGTTATTTATAGTAGGAGCCATGATATTTGGACGACGTTCCTTGGCGTTAACTATCTATGGGACAGTAAGCATGTCTATTTTCATATGGTTTTGGCAGAAAGTACCGATTGCCTTGGGACTGGAGCATGATATGATGTTAGTAGCAGTTGTTGCCGGTTTATTTTCAGGTGTGGGGTGTGGTTTAGTTTTCCGATACGGTGCCACAACAGGTGGGACTGATATTATTGGTCGTATAGCTGAAGAGAAGATGGGTATTAAACTGGGTCAGACCTTGCTTGCTATTGATGCTGTTATTTTAATAGCTTCTTTAACTTATATTGATTTGAAACAGATGCTTTATACTTTGGTTGCTAGTTTTGTTTTCAGTCAGGTCTTAACTATCGTTCAAAACGGTGGTTATACTATACGGGGAATGATCATTATTACAAAACATTCTAAAGCAGCAGCACAAGCTATTTTAACGGAAATTAACCGAGGGGTTACTTATCTTAAAGGAGAAGGAGCCTATTCAGGTAATGAGTATAATGTTATGTATATTACTCTAAGCCCTAATGAAGTTAGAGATGTTAAGCGTATTCTAGCAGACTTGGATCCAGATGCCTTTATTTCAATTGTTGATGTTGATGAAGTCATTAGTTCTGATTTTAAAATTAGGCGTAAGAACTATGATAAGCCAGTTTAACCACTAAAAAAGTTCTGTACCTTAAGAGGGTACAGAACTTTTTTCTTACATTTTTTCTGGAGCTTGAACACCTAGAAGGCGAAGTGATTCTTTGAGGACGACTGCTGTAGAATAGCAAAGTGCTAGACGACTGTCGCGTTCATCAGACTCATCAAGAATACGCGTATGGGCATAATACTTGTTGAAAGCTTGCGCCAGTTGGATAGCAAATTTTGCGATAATTGATGGATCATATTTATCTGCTGCACGCTGAATGTTAGTAGCAAAGCTTTGAAGCAATTTGATAATCTCCCAAGATTCATCATCATTTAAGGAATAATCTTTGTTTATTTCTGGCGTGAAATTTGCCTTACGTAGAATAGATTGAATACGAGCGTATGTGTATTGAACATAGGGTCCAGTTTCACCTTCAAAAGAAACCATTGCTTCAAGGTCGAAATCGTAGCCATTATCACGATCAGTTTTAAGATCGTAAAACTTCACTGCACCAACACCAACGGCATGTGCGACAGCTTCCTTATTTTCAAGGTCTGGATTTTTAGATTCAATTTGAGTCAAAGCACGAGCAACTGCTTCATCAAGAGTTGGCTCAAGACGAATAATGTTTCCTTTACGAGTAGATAATTTTTTCTTGTTTTTTGTAACTAAACCAAAAGAAACATGAATCATGTTATCTGCCCAGTCAAAGCCCATCTCTTTTAGAACGGCTTTAAGTTGCTTAAAGTGGTGAGATTGTTCTTGTCCTACAACATAGATGTTTTTAACAAAATTGAAGGTGCGTTGGCGATACATTGCTGTCGCCATATCACGCGTAATATAGAGAGTTGCTCCATCTGATTTTTTGATAAGAGCAGGTGGTAAATCATATTTTTCAAGGTCTACAATTTGGGCACCTTTAGACTCTTTAAGAAGATGTTTATCTTCAAGGATTTGAATTCCTTCATCCATTTTGTCATTGTAGAAAGCTTCGCCATGGAAATAATCAAAAGTAACATCCAGTTTATCATAGATACGATTGAACTCAACAAGACTTTCATCGCGGAACCATTGCCATAAATCCCAAGCTTCTTTATCCCCGTCTTCAAGTTTTTTGAACCATTGACGAGCTTGTTCATCCAATTCAGGATTTTCTTCAGCTTCTGCATTGATTCTTACATAAAGTTTAAGAAGCTCATCGATTGGGTTAGCTTCAATAGCTGCTTGATCTCCCCAAAGTTTGTAGGCAACAATCAGCATTCCGAACTGTTTACCCCAGTCACCTAGATGGTTAATACGGATTGAGTTGTAACCAAGTTTAGAGTAAATGTGTCCAATAGCATCAGCAATGACAGTAGAACGTAAATGCCCAACTGAGAATGGTTTAGCAATGTTAGGACTAGACATGTCTAATGTGATATTTTGGCCATCACCAATATGCTGTTGACCATAATCAGATTTTTCTTCAATAACGGCGTGGAGCACATTTTTTGAAATCGTGGTTTTATCAAGGAAGAAGTTGATGTAAGGACCAACTGCCATCACTTTTTCAAATTGACTTGAGTCGATTTTTTCGGCAAGCTCTGCAGCAATCATTTGAGGGGCTTTGCGTAGCACTTTAGCAAGGCTAAAGGTAGGAAAAGCAATATCCCCCATGTCAGAATTTTTTGGTGTTTCAAGCAAATTATAGATAGTCTCTTGGTTCAATTCAGGAACCACTTTTGCAATCTCACTTGCAATCAATGATTTAGTATCCATCTTGTTTCTCCTAAAATAGTTTGTCAATCCATTTTAACACAATTTCTTAAAATAAACGAGAAATGATTTGATAAATTATACTGTCATTATATTTTACATAAAAATGTGATAAATCTAACACTTGCTTTTATTGTGAAAGTTTAAAATAAAAGGGTTAAGTGGATTTTAAAAGGTTTTTGAAACAAGAAAAATGTGATAGTCGATAAAAATATAGGGTAAGATAATGAATTATTAAGTTTTTTTTGTTATAATTTGAAAGGATAATTATACAATTAGGGTGGAATCATATGAATAAAATTGAGCGTCAAAATCAGATCAAGCGAATTATTCAATCAGAACATATTGGTACGCAAGAAGAAATTAAAAATTTTCTCAGCAAAGAAGGAATTAGTGTTACTCAGGCAACCCTATCTCGTGACTTGAGAGAAATAGGTCTCTTAAAATTACGTAATGAAAAAGGAAAACTCTATTACAGTTTATCAGAACCAGTTACTTCTCCCTTTAGTCCGGATGTTCGTTACTACGTTTTGAAAGTTGATCGTGCTGGTTTTATGTTAGTTCTCCACACCAATCTAGGTGAAGCAGATGTCTTAGCAAATCTGATTGACAATGGCGATATTGATGAAATCATAGGCACAGTTGCAGGAGCGGACACGCTATTAGTTATTTGTCGCAATGAAGATATTGCTGAGCGTTTTGAAAAAGATTTGGCTCTAAGTATATGACCCCATATGATACTTCCCTAAAGCAGTTATTAGATACCATTGAAAAACATCCTAGCGTACAAGCATACAAGCAGATTGATAATCAGATGAAGGAAAATCCTGAATTGACTGCCTTGGCCTTTGAAATGAAAAAGAATCAGCAAAAAGCTATTCTTTTTGATAAAATAGAGAAGAAGCAGGCAGCAAAACAGTCGCTGACCTTGGCTGAAAACTTAGAAGAAAATATTATAGATCAGCCCTTGGTAACAGAATACCGAGATAAAATGCAAGATGCTAGTGACTTATTACAATACATTACAAAAACAATCGAAGAGAAAATAAATAAGGAGGTTAGGAATGACCAATCCTAAGATTTCTCCTGGAATGCAACAGTATCTGGACATCAAAGCCAATTATCCAGATGCTTTTTTGCTTTTTAGGATGGGAGATTTTTACGAATTATTTTATGAAGATGCAGTAAAAGCAGCTCGGCTACTAGAAATTGGTTTAACTAGTCGCAATAAAAATGCTGAAAACCCTATTCCCATGGCAGGAGTGCCCCATCACTCCGCCCAACAGTATATTGATGTTCTTATTGAGATGGGGTATAAGGTTGCCATCGCTGAACAGATGGAAGACCCCAAAAAAGCAGTTGGAGTGGTCAAACGTGAAGTTGTCCAAGTTATTACACCAGGAACAGTAGTTGATTCTGCTAAACCAAGTACAGCTAATAACTTTTTAGTTGCTATTGACTATGATGGCCAGACTTATGGTTTATCCTATATGGATTTAGCAACAGGAGAATTTTTTGTGACAAGTTTGGCTGACTTTACAAGCCTTAACAGTGAAATATTAAATTTAAAAACTAAAGAGGTTATCCTTGGTTTTGAATTGAATGACGATCAAGAAAAACAGTTAAAACAAGACAGTAATTTGCTTTTGTCTTATAGTAATGAGAGCTATGAAGATTCGACCCTGCTAAATCCGCAACTAGCTCCAATTGAACTGAGAGTGGCGGGAAAATTATTAGCTTATGTTAACCAGACTCAAATGCGCGAACTATCGCACCTGCAAAAAGTTAGCCATTACGAGATTAAAGATTATCTGCAGATGACTTATACCACAAAAGCGAGCTTAGATTTGCTAGAAAATGCTCGTACGGGTAAGAAACATGGGAGTCTTTACTGGCTGTTGGATGAGACGAAGACTGCTATGGGGATGCGTCTGTTACGGACTTGGATAGATCGTCCACTCATTCATCAAGCGGCCATTGAAAAAAGACAAAGGATTATCCAAACCTTTCTTGATAATTTTATCGAGCGGGCAGATTTAAGTGATAGTTTAAAAGGGGTCTATGATATTGAACGTCTATCCAGTCGAGTTTCTTTTGGGAAGGTCAACCCCAAGGACCTCCTTCAATTAGGGCAGACATTAGCCCAAGTTCCTTATATTAAGGCTGTTTTAGAGTCTATGACCAGCGCAGACTTAGGAGATCTGGTTGATCAGATTGATGCTATTCCAGAATTGGAAAACCTTATCCGCTCAGCTATTGATCCAGATGCTCAAGCCACCATTAGTGAAGGTAACATTATAAGGACCGGCTTTGATGAGCGTTTGGATCACTATCGGAAGGTGATGAAAGAAGGGACCGGTTGGATTGCTGATATTGAAGGTAAGGAACGCCAAGCCAGTGGTATTAATAATCTAAAAATTGATTACAACAAAAAAGATGGCTACTACTTCCATGTGACGAATTCTAATCTACCACTAGTTCCTGATCATTTCTTTAGAAAAGCGACGCTGAAAAATTCAGAGCGATATGGTACAGCAGAATTGGCTAAAATTGAAGGGCAGATGCTAGAAGCGCGTGAAGAATCCGCCCAGTTGGAGTATGACATTTTCATGAGGGTCCGAGCGCAGGTGGAGACTTATATTGCACGATTACAATCATTAGCCAAGGCTATTGCAACCGTAGATGTCTTGCAAAGTTTAGCTCAAGTTGCAGAGCAGAATCACTATGTTTGTCCCCGCTTTAATCAAGATAAAGAAGTTAGTATCGTAGATGGGCGTCACGCGGTCGTTGAAAAGGTAATGGGCGTGCGAGAGTATATTCCAAATAGTATTCGCTTAACAGATCAAGTTTCTATTCAATTAATCACTGGGCCAAATATGAGTGGTAAGTCGACCTATATGCGTCAGCTAGCTTTGACCATTATTATGGCTCAAATGGGATCCTATGTATCTGCGGAGCAGGCTAATCTTCCACTATTTGATGCTATCTTTACTCGTATAGGAGCTGCGGATGACTTGATTTCAGGTCAGTCTACTTTTATGGTGGAAATGATGGAAGCTAATCAAGCTATTCAGCGTGCTAGTCAAGACTCACTTATTCTATTTGATGAGCTGGGACGAGGAACAGCAACCTACGATGGAATGGCTTTAGCGCAATCAATCATTGAGTATATCCATAATCATGTGGGGGCTAAAACACTCTTTGCGACTCATTACCATGAGTTGACAACCCTGTCAAGTCAGCTACAAGGTTTACAAAATGTTCACGTGTCTACTTTGGAAAAAGGAGGAGAAGTAACCTTCTTGCATAAAATTTCTGAAGGTCCTGCAGACAAGTCTTACGGAATTCACGTTGCTAAAATTGCAGGTCTTCCAGCGGGATTACTTTCAAGAGCAAGTCACATTTTAGAAGAATTAGAAGGTGATTCAAAAGGAGCAGCCTTCGCCACTGCTCCAACAAAAGTTGCTCAGGAGATCAGTGATAGTCAACAACTTGACCTCTTTTTAAATGATCCTAAAGATGCTATTATTAACAGACTTAGAGCCACTGATATCATGAATCTTACTCCTATGGAAGCAATGACTGTTCTTTATGAATTAAAGAAAGAATTATAAAAACCAATCCTCAGGATTGGTTTTTCAGCAACTTGACAACCTTGTAAAGTTAGGATTTTAATCGAAGGCTTGTATAATTTTTTGATAATGCATAAGCTAAGCTGAAAAGGTTAGACTAATAGTTATTGACGGTTATTTTTTCGACGATAAGAAAACCCTCCTGTATTGACGGGAGGGTAAAGATTATAAGGACTTAGCCCTGCTAGGTAGGACTTCAGAGAGTGAAAATACTCATATTTCCTCATGAATCTTTTATTATCTACTGTATACGATATTGACTATTCAGGATGAATTGACGGTTAGATATCTGCAATTTTCCTTGTGCTATTAACTTTTAGTCAATATGTTTGTCATGACGTTTTTTGTTGAGGAGACCTGCTGCTCCAATGATTGCTAATGCTGTCATAGTAAAGAAGGCTTCACAGCTATTTTCTTTATCTCCAGTTTGAGGAAGCTGGTTATCAGTTTGAGCGATAGGTGCTGGGGAAGTTTGATTAGTTGTTTTATCTGTGATCTGAAGAAGATGGCTAACTTCTTTATCATCTTCTAGCATAGATATTTGAGAATATTCATTATTATCTTCTTCACCGGTAGGAACCTGTGGGAGCTCTGCTTCGCTATTAGGAGCTTCATTATCGAAGTGAAGGTCAAGGTTAGGATATGTATCTTCTTCGATAACTGTCTCTTCAATAGTTCCAGACATACCCACTTGTGTGTCTTCTATACTATCTAAAAAGTCACTTTGGCTACCGACAACCAAATCATCACGTTCAGTGGCTAAATCTTCAGTAGTTGTTGTATGATTAGGCTGATCAGTTGTATCTAGTTTCGTATTATCTGTAATGACAATAGGAACACTGTGATTATCTAGACCTTCACTTGCTGGTGTTTCGACCTTAGTTCCAACTTTAATGACCTGATGACGAGGATTCTTCGTGATTTTTAGCAGAAGCTTGCTATCTATCAGTTTGTCACCAAGGTACGTATTTTGAAATTCTGATGTGATTGAACCATTTTCACCTTTTGTAACAAGGACTTGTTGTCCCTTTGGAAGTGTATTGTCAAGGAATTCTTGTGTCTTAAATTTCAAGATCTCATGTTTGGTTTCATTAACGATTTTCTTAACAAGCTTTTCTTTAGAATAGGTCAGAGTAACATCATCAAGTTTTTGCTTATTAACTTTTTTATCATTGATGTTATAAGAAATCGTATTCGAAATAACTTTCTCGCTATGTGCTTCTTTACTATTTGGTAAAGAGAGATCACGTTTTTTCCGAATATTACCTTTAAATTTTTCTTTATCAATTTTCAACTTATAAGTTAAGGTTAGTGGAGTTCCAGTTTCGAAAGCTTTTTGCAAGTCTTCTTGAGAGAGGGTCCAAGTAAGGCTTTCTTTTGTTGTACCTGATAACCAAGTATTTGATGAGGCTTTATGGCTAACTTGATGATTCTTCTTTTCTTTACTGTCAATATTATCTAAAGATGTTTTCCAAGAATTATTAATAAGAGAAGTGCTATTCTCAAACTCATCTTTTATGTCAAGAGAAGTTAATGTATCTTTGAACATTTTGTCATCAGAGACATCACTATCTTTGAGGAATTTTTTATTTTCAGACATTTGCTTTAAATAGAGGTCGAATTTATTATCATTTAATCTAGGTCCCAAGAAACTCAAAACATTATCGTTTGCTTTGCTTTGAGCTTTTGTCAAGGCAAATGAATAAAATACAATTCCTTCTTCTTGTGCTTTTCTTGCTTCTGCTTGTGCAGAAAGATTATGATTATAAAAGATGTGATTACGTCGATAAAAAATATTTTTAAGAGCTTTTTCGACACCTAATTTAGCTAGGTACTGTGTGGTGTTACCACCAAACCACATTTTATCTTTTAACTCTAGATTTACATTAGTTATAAATTTATCAATTATGTCTCCACCAGCAAGTTCTCTATGTGAATGTGTTAAATAATGATATCCCTCACCAACTTTTTTATCATAGTCAAATTCTGTTACAGATTCCTTAGGAGTTAATTCTTTAAGTAAAATATAATCCAAAGGATTGTCAATACCGACATAGTTTCCAAATATACTACCAATACCATTAGCAGTTTTTGCTAAGTTTAACTGAGATAGATACTTATCTTTTAATGAACTCAAACCAACTTTATCAAGAAATTTTAATATACTAGTAGCATCCTCAATTATATTACGTTTTTTCAAGGAAGCATCAATGTAAAACGGCCATGGTAATAAAGGGGAGGTATGAGAGATAGTTTTATCACTAATTCCTTGTTTAGCTACGGTTTCTTTGTTTTTAAAATCATAGCTAAAAGTTGCTTCTCCTTGAGAAAATAGAACAATATGTTGGCGTTTACCAGATTGTTTTTCTTTGTTAAATATTTCTCTGGCTTTATGAATAGCTCCTTGTAGATCAACCCCCCAGTCATAATCCTCTTTGGCTTTTTTCCAAACTTGGTCAAGGGTATTATCGACATTTTCTTTTGTTAGTTCTATCGGATCATTAACTTTACGGTAAAAATTAATTAGACGTATTGAGTTGCGAGCATTGTGGGGGTGGGTTTTATCGGTCAAAGTATTAACTAATTTTGTGATATTTTCTTTAGCAGTTTTAAAATCGTCCTCTTTCATTTTCTGAGAAGTATCCAAAAGAACAATGACTTCTGCACCCTTGTCAATTTCTTTTGGAGCAACTGTAAGCTTAACATCAAGAGTGCCATCTTGATTGTTAACTACTTCGCGATGAATATCAAAAATTTCACGATTTTTGCCGTCGCGGTTTTTGATAAGTTTATCAGTGCCCTGACCATCAGTAACTGTAAGAGATGATTTCTCATTATCTACGCTATAGTTATCAACCTCAATCGTTTCAGAAGTTACGTCTACTCTTTCCACATCGTTCGTAGCGCCTTGAGGTGACGCCATTTCCGATGATTCTGTATTTGAAGCTACAGTGTTGTTCGAGTTGGATTGAGTAGAGGTAAGAGCTTGAGGCTCGTCTAAATTTTCTTTTGCTTTTTCCGTAGTTTCTAAAGAAGATGAGGTCACGTTATTTTCTGTATTACTTACTTCTGTAGAATCGTTATTTGAAGAGTTGCTAGGCGTTTCACTAGTGTTGCTCGCAGTTAATTGAGCTGAGTCAGTAGTATTATTACTATTAACATTCTCTTGCGCTGCTACTGCTGTTGTCATGAACATAGTTCCTACTGAAACGAGTCCAATAGACAGTTTTCTTAGTTTATACTTACGATTTATCATTTTCATTTATTCTCCTATTTTTCATTTATTTCCAACTTAAGTAGTATACTCTAATTCTAATATTTTTTGAAAACCATTATTTTTGAAAATAAAGAATTTAGTAAATTTATTTTTAATTAACCAATTAAATAAATAGATAGAAAGATTATAATATGATGAAATCGCCAAATGCCTAAATAATAGAATTTAACCATACTTGTAATAAATATGTTTTTAATTTAAAAATAATTATTTTAATAAAAACAACATTTTAAAGCCTATAAAAAATCCAAAATATTACATAAAGTAAAATAATTGAACTTTTCATTAATTAAAAAATTATTATGTGTGTTAAAAATGATTTTTTGATAATAATATTATTAATTTTGGGAGAAATTAACTCGCCATGCATAGTATTATAGAAGAATGGGTATAACAATCTTATCTTGAAATGTATTGATTTTAACTATTTAGTCTTAACTAATAGTACTTTTTTAAATTTCTAAATAGTTCAGCTGGATTAGGGATATTACTAAGTGATAATATGCTCTCTTAAATCTTTATGGTGTCTGAAAACTGGGAATGGGTTAATTTAAAAGTAAAAATAAAGGAGACTGACTATGTACCTATTCTATGAATTTACATAACTGGTCTTGGATACCATGACTAGTATGCTGGAACCATGTTGTTGGATTCTTTTAGTTGATATGATTGTGATACATATTTTAAACAAAATGTATAGTGTGAACAAAGAGTGTTCAGTACTCTTTAAAGAGGTGTTTCTAGTTATTGTTTTGCGACAAAGTTTTTGATATGTAGACTTTTAAATCCGTCATTCTACTAGATTTACCAATTTCATGTACAAATAATCTTTTAAAAGAACGAGGAAGAGCTAGGGGTTAAATTTATCAGCGATTAAGGTAAAGCATCGTAGGATAAGGCTGTTAGGCAGCATTAATAAACTCATCAACAATGTTTTGTTCGAAGGCTATTTCCGAATCTAAGAAAGATATGCTAAGATAGAGGAAAAGAAGGATAGCTTCCCTAAAAGGAGAGGATAAATGAAAATCTTAGAAGATGTAAATGTGACTGACAATAAGAGATTGCTAATATTTTTAAATCTTTTTTCCCTCTTTTTATTTCTGAGCTTTCTATACTTCTTCCCCCTTATAGCAGATGCAATTAAACCTTTCCGAAGTGGTAGTATTGACTTTGACCTTGCGTCTTTTCTCTGGACGACTGGTTTAATGGTTTTCCTCCTAGTGCTACATGAAGGAATACATGGAATTTTCTTTAAGATTTTCCAGCCAGAAGGAAAAATAAAATTCGGTGTTAATCTTAAAAATATGGTGGTTTATTGCATTTCTCCAAATAGTTGTTATTCGCGAATGCAGATGATTTGGATTAGTATTGCTCCTTTTATTTTTATTACTTTTGGATTAACTCTTCTATATTACTTAGAAATATTATCGCCATTTTTATATGTTATACTTGCTGCGCTACATGCTGGAGGTTGTGCTGGGGATTTTTATTATTGTTACCTATTGGGAATCAAATATTTTAAACTACCTGTTATGGCAGAGGATACGAAAGCTGGACTCATCATTTATCATAAGTAAGGAAAGCACAAATGTGCTTTTTCTTTTATGTTATAATAGTCCATAAGAATGCGAGGACAAATGAATGACTAAAATTATTGAATTACCAGAAATTCTCGCCAATCAGATTGCAGCTGGGGAAGTTATTGAGCGTCCAGCAAGTGTCGTTAAAGAATTGGTAGAGAATGCCATTGATGCAAAAAGTAGTCAGATTACCATTGATATTGAAGAATCAGGCTTAAAATCGATAACAATAACTGATAATGGTGAGGGCATGTCAGAACAAGACTTACCTATGAGTATCCTTCGTCATGCAACCAGTAAGATAAGAAATCAAGGTGATCTTTTTCGTATTAGAACACTTGGTTTTAGAGGAGAGGCCTTGCCCTCAATTGCTTCTATTAGTGAAATGACCATTGCTTCAGCTACAGAAGAGTCTGAGCATGGCAGTCAACTTTTCGTGCGTGGTGGCAAGATTGAAGGGCAAGAAACCATCTCGATGCCTGTAGGAAGTCGGATAAGAGTTGAAAATCTTTTTTATAATACACCAGCGCGCCTAAAATATATGAAGAGCCTCCAGTCAGAATTGGCTCATATTGTCGATGTTATTAATCGTCTAAGTTTAGGACACCCTGAAATAGCCTTTACTCTCATATCTGATGGTCGAGAAATGACTAGAACCTCTGGAAGCGGTCAATTGAAACAAGCTATTGCAGGCATTTATGGTCTAAAAACCGCTAAAAAAATGATAGAAATAGCAAATGCAGACCTAGACTTTGACATAAGCGGTTATGTTAGTTTGCCAGAACTGACTCGAGCAAATCGAAATTATATTACCATTTTAATTAATGGTCGCTATATCAAAAACTTTTTGCTCAATCGCGCTATTTTAGATGGCTATGGTTCCAAATTAATGGTGGGGCGTTTCCCAGTTGTGGTTATTGACATTCAAATTGACCCCTATCTTGCCGATGTCAATGTCCATCCGACAAAACAAGAAGTCCGTATCTCTAAAGAAAGAGAATTAATGGCTTTGATTAGTACTGCTATTGCAGAAAGTTTAAAAGCCCAAGATTTAATTCCTGATGCCTTGGAAAACCTAGCAAAATCAAGCACTCGATCTTTGCCCAAAACAGAGCAAACACGTTTACCTTTACAGACTCGTAAACTTTACTATGATCCGCATGAAAATGATTTCTTTGTTGAAAAGAATGAAGTTAATGAAGTTCAGACTAAGTTGTATTCTGGCTCCACTGATCTTGACAATGCTGTCAAGTTAACGGAAGAGGAACCAATTGAATTATCATCACCTGCTGTTAAGTATGCTAGTCGCCCAGAGATAGAAGAGATAACCGGAGACCATTCTGATTTGACTTTTAAAAATAAGCACAAGTTGGAACAAGTTATGGAACGTTTGGAAAATGAGGAAGCGTCAATATTTCCGGAATTAGACTATTTTGGGCAAATGCACGGTACTTATCTCTTTGCTCAAGGAGTAGATGGGCTTTTCATTATTGATCAACATGCGGCTCAAGAACGGGTTAAGTATGAATATTACCGTGAGAAAATTGGGCAGGTTGATAGTAGTTTACAGCAACTGCTTGTACCCTATCTGTTTGAATTTTCTGGCTCTGATTTTTTGACTTTGCAAGAAAAGATGTCTCTTTTAAACGATGTGGGAATCTACCTAGAGCCATACGGGCAGAATACTTTTATTTTGAGGGAACACCCTATTTGGATGAAAGAAAGTGAGATCGAAGTTGGTATTTATGAGATGTGTGACATGTTACTTTTGACTCAGGAGGTCTCCATTAAGAATTATCGTGCTGAACTGGCTATTATGATGAGCTGTAAAAAATCTATCAAAGCTAATCATACTTTAGATGATTATTCTGCGAGACAGTTGTTATTACAATTGGCACAGTGTAAAAATCCTTATAACTGTCCACATGGGCGTCCAGTCTTGATCCACTTTAGTAAATCAGATATGGAAAAAATGTTCCGTCGTATTCAAGAAAATCATACTAGTTTGAGAGAGCTAGGAAAATATTAGGAAGTGATCTATGAAGGAATTTTTTAAATTATCTAAACAAATTCAAATTAGGCAGCTGGTTCGGTTTGTAACGATTACTCTTGGAAGTAGTATCTTTCCATTTATGGCTATGTACTACACTACTTATTTTGGAACACTGTGGACAGGATTTTTGATGATAGTGACTAGTTTTGCTGGTCTTTTAGGAAGTTTATATGGAGGCCATTTGTCTGATGCAATTGGACGCAAAAAGGTAGTCATTTATGGTTCTATTGGAACGACCATTGGTTGGCTATTAACGATTGTAGCAAACGTGCCCAACCATGTTATGCCAGACTTAATGTTCCTTGGTATCCTATTAGTGGAGCTTGCATCAAGTTTTTATGCTCCGGCGTATGAAGCTATGCTGATCGATTTAACCGATTTGAGTAATAGGAAATTTGTTTATACCATTAATTATTGGTTTATTAATATTGCTGTTATGCTTGGTGCAGGTTTGTCAGGATTATTCTATGATCATTATTTTCTTGATTTATTGATAGCTCTTTTTCTTGTTAATATTCTTTGTTTCCTAATTGCTTATTTCTATTTCGATGAAACCAAGCCAGAGGACCTTCCCTTTACCCATAATCGAGGTCTTGGTGGTACCTTCCAAAATTATAAAGAAGTCTTCACAGATAAGCCCTTTCTTATCTTTACTTTAGGATCGGTTCTCTTTTCAAGCATTTGGTTACAAATGGATAATTTTGTACCTGTTCATTTAAAGCTCGCCTTTCAAGAAACAAGAATTTTTGGGTTTCAGATTACAGGAGCTAAGATGCTGTCTATCATGGTTTTCACTAATACGATTTTGATTGCTACGCTGATGTCATTATCGAATAAATTGACTGAAAAGTGGCCTTTATTGCAACAGTTGATTTTAGGATCAGGCATTTTTACAGTTGGAATGTTTTTGGCGTTTTCGTTTAATCATTTCACGGGTATTCTCATTGCTGTTATTATCTTTACTATAGGCGAAATGATAAACGTTCCGGCGAATCAGGTTTTAAGGGCGGAAATGATGGATCAATCAAAAATTGGCTCCTACACGGGTTTTATCTCTATGACACAACCTTTGGGAGCAGTATTAGCAGGTCTAATAGTGTCGATCAGTCATTTTACTGGGCTCATAGGCGTTCAAGTAGCTTTTTTACTTATTGCGATAGTGGGCTTGTACCTCATTATTTTAGCTGCGAAACAGAAAGAAAAGGTTTAATATGTTTGACTATATTAAAGGAAAATTAAAAAAAATTACTGCTAAATATATTGTTGTAGAGGCAAATGGCTTGGGTTATATTATTTATGTGGCTAACCCTTATAGTTTTACAGATAGTGTCAATCAAAATGTAACTATTTATCTGCATCAAGTGATTAGAGAAGACGCTCATATTCTGTTTGGTTTTCATACGGATGATGAAAAGGATGTTTTTTTAAAGCTTATTTCTGTTTCGGGTATTGGTCCGATGACTGCTTTAGCTATTGTTGCTGTAGACGATAACCAAGGATTGGTTAGAGCCATTGATAATAGTGATATTAAGTACCTAATGAAGTTTCCTAAAATTGGTAAAAAAACAGCACAACAGATGATTCTTGATCTTGCTGGTAAGTTTGTGGATAGTTCAGAGCCTAGTCAGCAGCAGAGCCAAGCTAAACGAAATAGTAATCAACAGCTTGACGAAGCTATCGAGGCCCTCTTGGCGCTGGGCTATAAAGCAACAGAGTTGAAGAAGATTAGGGCTTTCTTTGAAGGTACAGATGAAACGGCTGAACAATATATCAAGTTAGCTTTGAAGATGTTAATGAAGGGATAGTTTATGGTTCAACGATGCCACTGGGTGCCTGTGGCTAACCCACTATATTGCGCTTACCATGACAAAGAGTGGGGGAGGCCGATTTATGATGATCAGAAATTATTTGAGTTGCTATGTTTAGAAAGTTATCAGTCTGGTCTATCTTGGTTGACGGTTTTAAGGAAACGCGCTGCTTTTAATCAGGTTTTTCACAACTATGATATTAAGAAAGTGGCTCTCTTCAGCTCCAAAGAGATAGCTGACGCTTTGCAGAATCCGTCCATTATCCGCCATAGGTTAAAGCTGGAAGCTACTGTCAACAACGCAAAAGCGGTTCAGAAAATTCAAGAAGACTATGGCTCTTTTTCTAATTTTTTGTGGGAATTTGTTAATCATCAACCCATTGACAACCTTGTCAACAAAGAAAATCCAGCTCCTGCTCAGACAAGTTTATCAACTAGTCTAGCAAAGACTTTGAAAAAATATGGTTTTAAATTTCTTGGGCCGACAACCGTCTATTCTTTTATGCAAGCTTCAGGAATGGTTAATGATCATGAGGAGAATTGTGCTTATAAGTGGAACCGTTATGATTGACGGTTTTTCTTTTAGAATAAAGAATCCTAATTTCAATAGAATGCTAGTAATTTTTTTGATAAAATGAAAGAAAAGATCGAATAGATAAGTAGGTGACTAAATGAAGGCGGAGATTGTTACAGTAGGTACAGAAATCTTAACTGGTCAAATTCTCAATACCAATGCTCAGTTTTTATCAGAAAAAATGGCAGAGATAGGAGTTGATGTTTTTTATCAAACAGCTGTTGGTGATAACAAAGCTCGATTACTAGAGGTCCTTTCCCTTGCTAGTAAACGTAGTGATCTTGTTATTTTGTGTGGTGGACTTGGGCCAACAGATGATGATTTAACGAAGCAAACTTTAGCAAGTTTCTTGGACCGTGATTTGATTTTTGACGAAGAAGCTAGAGATAAATTGGATAGTTTTTTTGCTTCTCGGCCGCAAAGTTTACGAACTGCTAATAACGAGAAACAGTCACAGTTGATTGAAGGTTCAATTCCTATTCAAAATATTACGGGGCTAGCGGTCGGAGGATTAGTAGAAAGTGACGGTGTTTCTTATGTTATCCTACCTGGACCACCTTCTGAGTTGATACCAATGGTAAATCAACAGTTGTTATCTATGCTAACTGTGACTCAGACTAAGCTTTATTCGCGCGTATTACGTTTTTTTGGTATTGGCGAAAGTCAATTAGTCACTGTTTTAGCTAAGGTCATCTCTGAGCAGACGGATCCAACAATTGCGCCATATGCAAAGGTAGGTGAAGTAACTCTCCGTCTATCAACCAAGGCTTCAGGAACGATAGAGGCTGATAAAAAGCTCGATGCGCTTGAGAAAGTTATTTTAGCCACACCATCGATGGAAGGTACGCCTTTAAGTCAGTTTTTTTATGGCTATGGAGAAGATAATAGTTTATCAAAGGAAGTCGTCCAGTTACTCAAGAAAAAAAAGAAAAAACTTACTGCAGCTGAGAGTTTAACAGCTGGACTTTTTCAGGCAACTTTGGCTAATTTTGCTGGGATATCAAAATTTTTCTCAGGTGGTTTTGTGACATACAGTATGTTAGAAAAGTCGAGGATGTTGAATATTCCCTTATCTGACTTACAAGCTAATGGAGTGGTTAGCCACTATACAGCCCAAGCAATGGCCGAGAAAGCACGGTTGTTAACTGAGTCGGATATAGGAATTAGTTTGACCGGTGTTGCAGGACCAGATTCCTTAGAGGGGCATCCGGCGGGGACTGTTTTTATTGGTATTTCGACAGAGGAGAAAACAGATTCTATCCAAATAATAATTGGTGGACGAAGTCGTTCTGATATTCGTTATATAGCAACACTACATGCTTTTAATTTGGTCCGAAAAACTTTATTAAAAAGTTGAAATTTGATACAATATATTAAGTGTGGAAATAATAGAAATAACCATTTGTGGAGTTGTTTTTAAGCTTTTCCCGTGAAGAGGAGAATGAATTGGCAAAAAAAGTGAAAAAAACAGAAGAAATTACCAAAAAATTTGGCGATGATCGTCGTAAAGCTTTAGATGATGCTTTAAAAAATATTGAGAAGGATTTCGGGAAAGGTGCAGTTATGCGTCTCGGAGAAAGAGCTGAGCAAAAGGTTCAAGTTATGAGCTCTGGAAGCCTTGCTCTGGACATTGCTTTAGGTGCGGGTGGCTATCCTAAGGGTCGTATTATCGAAATTTATGGGCCAGAATCATCAGGTAAAACAACTGTTGCTCTCCATGCAGTTGCTCAGGCTCAAAAAGAAGGTGGCATTGCCGCTTTTATTGATGCTGAACATGCCCTAGATCCTGCGTATGCTGCTTCTTTAGGTGTTAATATTGATGAGTTGTTGCTGTCGCAGCCAGACTCTGGTGAGCAAGGGCTTGAAATTGCAGGTAAATTAATCGACTCAGGTGCAGTTGATTTAGTAGTAGTGGACTCGGTTGCAGCATTAGTGCCACGTGCAGAAATTGATGGTGATATTGGGGATAGCCACGTTGGTTTGCAGGCTCGGATGATGAGTCAGGCCATGCGTAAGCTATCAGCTTCTATCAATAAAACTAAAACGATTGCTATTTTTATTAACCAGTTACGTGAAAAAGTTGGAGTTATGTTTGGTAATCCAGAAACAACGCCTGGAGGCCGTGCGCTGAAATTCTACTCCTCTGTTCGATTGGATGTTCGTGGAAATACACAAATTAAAGGTACTGGTGAACAAAAAGATAACAACATAGGGAAAGAAACTAAAATCAAAGTTGTAAAAAATAAAGTTGCTCCTCCATTTAAAGTAGCCGAAGTGGAAATTATGTATGGAGAAGGTATTTCACGCACAGGTGAGTTGATTAAAATTGCTTCAGATTTAGATGTTATTCAAAAAGCGGGTGCTTGGTTTTCTTATAATGGCGAAAAAATCGGACAAGGTTCTGAGAATGCTAAAAAATTCTTGGCAGATCACCCTGATATCTTTGAAGAAATTGATCATAAGGTACGTGTGAAAGTTGGCCTCTTAGAAGACGACATAGAGCAAGAAGACATTATCGAGACGACATCGAACCAAAGTGCTGATGAACTCGTCCTTGAGTTGGATGATGCTATTGAAATTGAAGATTAAGGAAAAGACCCTAGGGTCTTTTTTGCTTACTATTAGATAAAAATAGGTTACCAAGACCAAACAAGTGGGGGTAGTTAAAAAACGCTTACATTATGTTAGAAATGGGAAAAAGTTCACAAAAAATAGGGAAAGAAAGGCCAAAAATGACAAAAAAATAGGTCCGGAGACCTATGTTCAAGTTTTTAATCTATGTTACAATTATCATATCACGAGATAGAAAGTGAGAACAACATGATAAGAATTTATACGATTTCAAGTTGTACGAGCTGTAAAAAGGCCAAAACTTGGTTAAATGGCCACAAGCTCCCTTATAAAGAACAGAATTTAGGAAAAGAACCTTTAACAAAAGAAGAAATTTTGGAAATTCTTTCAAAAACAGAAAATGGGGTTGAGAGCATTGTCTCATCTAAAAACCGTTATGCAAAGGCTCTAAACTGTGATATTGAAGAATTAAGTGTTAGTGAAGTTATTGATTTGATTCAGGACAATCCTCGTATTCTTAAAAGCCCTATTTTGATCGATGATAAACGCCTTCAAGTTGGCTATAAAGAAGATGATATTAGAGCTTTCTTACCACGCTCTATTCGTAAT
Organism: Streptococcus porcinus; assembly: GCF_900475415.1. Lineage (NCBI taxonomy): Bacteria > Bacillati > Bacillota > Bacilli > Lactobacillales > Streptococcaceae > Streptococcus > Streptococcus porcinus. Next base: position 1,964,311 of record NZ_LS483388.1, on the reverse strand, counting down.
ATTGAAAATACGGAAGCACGTTTACGTGCGGCCTTGTAAAAAGCTCTGTTTAGGAGCTTTTTTTATGTTCTAATAACTAGATTTCTTGTTAATTATCAAAAAATAAGCTATAATATATCATAGCACTTAGTTTAGAAAGAAGGTGTAAGTATGGGATTTACAGATGAAACAGTCCGCTTTAAATTAGACGATGGGGATAAAAAGGAAATTAGTGAAACACTTACTGCTGTTTACCATTCTTTAGAGGAAAAAGGTTATAATCCAATTAATCAAATCGTTGGTTACGTATTAAGTGGAGACCCTGCTTATGTTCCGAGATATAATGATGCCAGAAATCAAATCCGTAAGTATGAACGTGATGAAATTGTAGAAGAGCTTGTGCGCTATTATTTACAAGGAAATGGGATTGACGTTAAATGAGAATAATGGGTTTGGATGTTGGTTCAAAAACCGTAGGTGTTGCCATTAGTGACCCACTTGGTTTTACTGCCCAAGGTCTTGAAATTATAAAGATTGATGAAGACAACCAAGCTTTTGGCTTTGATCGGTTAAGTGAATTGGTAGCGCAGTATGACGTCTCACAATTTGTTGTTGGCTTACCAAAGAATATGAATAATACTAGTGGTCCCCGGGTGGAAGCTAGTCAAGCCTATGGTCAAAAAATACAAGAACTATTCAAGATTCCAGTTGTTTACCAAGATGAGCGACTGACAACTGTTGAAGCTGAACGAATGCTAATTGAACAGGCAGATATTAGTCGGGGCAAGCGAAAAAAAGTTATTGACAAACTTGCTGCACAACTTATTTTGCAAAATTATTTAGATAGAACCTATTAAGGAGAAAGAAATGGCACACAATCACGATCATGACCATGAACATGAAGTTATTACACTTGTTGATGAACAAGGAAATGAATCATTGTTCGAAATTTTATTAACCATTGATGGAAAAGAAGAATTTGGAAAGAATTATGTTCTACTAGTACCTGCTGGTTCTGAAGAAGATGAGTCTGGGGAGATTGAAATTCAAGCTTACTCATTTACTGAAAACGAAGATGGAACTGAAGGTGATTTACAACCTATCCCTGAAGATTCTGACGCTGAATGGGACATGATTGAAGAAGTCTTTAACAGCTTTTTAGATGAAGAATGATACTAGACCCTTTGGGTCTTTTATTTTTCCTAAAATAAACTTGGTAGCTATGGTTTTAGAACTTCAAATTGACTAAATGTTATAATCTGATATACTTGTTGTATGACATTTCAAGGAGAAAATAAGTGAGTCAAATGACTGGTAATACTACTGCAACTACGAAGGATTTTCAGGTTGATGACGGCCCGACTATTCATACAACAAAGTACGAAACAAAGGTTCCAAGTCTACATAAAACTTATATTCTAATAATCAGTTTTTTAGTGGCTTTTTTTAGTGTGGCTAATCCTTTGTTGACCCATTTGGCTAATCCATTACAAAACCAAAACCTTTATATTGGTATGATGCTGACCAAAGGACAAATTCCCTACAGTGATATTTTTACAACTGGAGGCATGCTTTACTTTGTCTTAATAGCTTTAAGTTATTATTTAGGCTCAACTTGGTGGTTGGTTTTCATGGAAGTAGTAGCATTTTACATAGCTGGAATTTATTTTTATAAATTGGTTCAGTTTGTGACAACAAACCGTAAAGTTGCATTGGCTTTTACGATGCTCTATTTTATTTTACTTGCTAGCCTAGGTTTTGGAGGTATCTATCCTATTCAATTTGCAATGCCTTTTGTTTTGCTACCGCTTTGGTTTTTGACGAAATATTTTGCTGGATTAACCAAGGATGAGGCCTTTATTTTATTTGGAATCACAGCTGCACTATCAATGCTGTTAGAACCTAGGACACTGGTTTTTTGGTTTCTCGTTACCATAGCGATTATATGCTATAATTGTAAATTAAGACATTTTGCAAGAGGTTTCTACCAATTATTAGCTATTATATTAGGACTTCTCTTGGTCTTCTATGTTGTTGGCTATTTTATTTTAAATTTACAAATTTTAAGTCCTTATTTATCTCAAGCCGTTTTGTATCAATTTTCTTATTTTAGAGTTGGGGATTTGCCAGTTTTTCTTTCCTTTTTGGTTTATTTGGGATTTTTAGGGGCTCTTGGCTTCTTTTATAGCTTTTCCTCCCCTACAAAAAGAAGCGAGGAACAAATAGACACTTATATCAAGTATCCTCTTCTCGCTACAATTATAACTTACCTTATTATTGCCGGTTTAAGTGGTGATTATTACCCCTACCATCTTTTGCCTCTATTACCTTTTAGTTTAATTTTGATTGCTATACCATTTGGCCAGCTTTATCTTACGTCGCAGAGAACACGAGGTCATCGTCGAGTAAGAAGGCAACCAAATGGTCTACTGGCTATTATCAATCTTTATTTCAAAAAAAACTATTATCTACCTATCATTGTTATTACCTTGTCTCTTACTTTGGCGATACAACAATATCGTTATCAAAGTCATCTTAACCAAGGAAGACAAGAGGTTGTTAGCTATATCAAGGAACATATCGCGAAGTCAGATAAAATTTACGTATGGGATAGCAGTTCGCAAATCTATTTAGAAAGTCAGCGGAAAGCCGCTTCACAATTTGCATCTCCTTCTGTTAATGTTAAGAAGGTAGCGCATAAACGTATCTTGATTGATGAGCTACTTCAAAATAGAGCCCAATATATTATTGTGAACAAGAATTGTCCTTTACCAAAAACTCTAAAGAAACAGCTTAAGCGAGACTATCGATTAATCACTAAAACTGATATAACAAGCTTTCACATTTATCAGCAAAAATAAGATGAAAATCAATATGTTGTGTTATGAAAAAATTATTAACACAACATATTGATTTTTTTGAATGGAGTGATATAATAGTCCAAGTAAGGAGAAATGACAAGATGACACATGAAAAAGAAACAGTGGTTGTTCAACCGGATATAAAAGTGATAAAACGTGATGGTCGTTTAGTGCCTTTTGACACAACTAAAATCTATAGTGCTTTGTTAAAGGCTAGTATGGAAGTAACCCCAATGTCTCCCTTGGTTGAAGCAAAGTTAGAGGCTATTTCAGAACGTGTTGTAGCTGAGATTAGAGATCGTTTCCCTAAGAATGTTAAAATTTATGAAATCCAAAATATTGTGGAGCATGAATTACTATCAGCAAATGAATATGCTATCGCAAAAGAATACATTAATTATCGAACACAACGTGATTTTGCTCGTTCTCAAGCAACTGATATTAATTTTACCATCGATAAACTGTTACAAAAAGACCAATCGGTGGTTAATGAAAATGCCAACAAAGATAGTGATGTTTTTAATACGCAAAGAGATTTAACAGCTGGTATAGTAGGTAAGTCTATTGGTCTCAAAATGTTACCTCCACATGTTGCAAACGCTCATCAAAAAGGAGACATTCATTATCATGATTTGGACTACAGTCCTTACACTCCCATGACAAATTGCTGTTTAATTGATTTTCAAGGGATGTTAGCTAAAGGATTCAAAATTGGCAATGCTGAAGTGGAAAGTCCAAAATCTATTCAAACTGCAACGGCTCAGATTTCTCAAATCATTGCCAACGTTGCTTCAAGTCAGTATGGAGGATGTACAGCAGATCGTATTGATGAGTTTTTAGCTCCATATGCTGAGTTAAATTACAAAAAACACATGGCTGATGCAGAAAAATGGGTAATCGCGGAAAAGCGTGAAGAATATGCGTTTGAAAAAACTAAAAAAGATATCTATGATGCTATGCAGTCTTTGGAATATGAAATTAACACCCTCTTCACTTCTAATGGTCAGACACCATTTACATCATTAGGTTTTGGTTTAGGAGAATCTTGGTTTGAGCGAGAAATTCAGAAAGCCATTCTAGAAATACGTATTAAAGGTTTAGGGAGTGAGCATCGAACAGCGATTTTCCCAAAACTAATTTTCACCTTAAAACGTGGCTTAAATCTAGAAGAAGATTCCCCCAATTACGATATCAAGCAACTAGCTTTAGAATGTGCTACAAAACGCATGTATCCTGATATGCTATCCTATGATAAAATTATTGATTTAACAGGATCATTTAAAGCACCGATGGGATGTCGTTCCTTCCTTCAAGGATGGAAAGATGAGCAGGGACAAGATGTTACATCTGGACGTATGAATTTGGGTGTTGTGACTTTGAATTTACCACGGATTGCCCTAGAATCAAATGGTGATATGGAAAAATTCTGGGAACTTTTCAAAGAAAGGCTTACTATTGGTCGGGATGCATTGGTTTATCGTGTAGAGCGAGTTAAGGAAGCAACACCTGCAAATGCACCAATCCTTTATCAATATGGTGCTTTTGGTAAACGTCTAAATAAGACTGATAGTGTTGACGAACTTTTCAAAAACCGTCGCGCAACGGTATCCTTAGGCTATATTGGCCTTTATGAGGTAGCATCTGTTTTCTATGGTGGAGATTGGGAAGGTAATCCAGAAGCAAAAGATTTTACTGTGGCTATCATCAAAGTCATGAAATCAGCTTGCGAAGAGTGGTCAAATAGCTATGGTTACCATTTCTCTGTTTATTCTACGCCATCAGAAAGCTTGACAGATCGTTTTTGTCGCTTGGATATTGAAAAATTTGGAATACTTGAAAATATTACAGATAAAGAATATTATACGAACTCATTCCACTACGATGTGCGTAAAAATCCAACACCCTTTGAAAAGTTAGACTTTGAGAAGGTCTATCCGGAAGCCGGAGCATCTGGGGGGTTCATTCATTACTGTGAGTATCCAGTATTGCAACAAAATCCCAAGGCTTTAGAAGCTGTTTGGGATTATGCTTATGATCGTGTTGGTTATTTGGGGACCAATACCCCTATTGATAAATGTTATCAATGTCAATTTGAAGGAGACTTTACGCCTACTGAACGTGGCTTTGCTTGCCCTAATTGTGGCAATAATGACCCTAAAACTGTTGACGTTGTCAAACGTACTTGTGGTTATTTAGGGAATCCTCAAGCTCGTCCAATGGTTAATGGCCGTCATAAAGAAATATCAGCACGGGTGAAGCATATGAATGGATCAACTATTAAGTATCCTGGTGTATAAAAAATAATGTTATGCTTAAAAGGTTGCTTAGGGTAGGCAACCTTTATTTAACTAATAGTATCAGCAAAGAAAGTGAGTAGATAATGGGAAAGTATCAATTAGATTATAAAGGAATGCAGCAAGTAGAAAGATTCCACGAGAAACAGTCACAACAGAATGGGCACAAAAAAGATAAGGCAAAAGATTTAAAAGCTCAATTTTTAGAGAAAGTAAAAAAGAAGTCTCAGAAATAAGTGGCTAGAAAGTAGGAATTAATGTTAAAACTTGGCATTATTGGTTTAGGGAAAATTGCTCAGAAAGCATATCTTCCTTATATGCGTCAGCTAGGCGGTATTGAGTGGCACATATCAACACGACAGCAGGCTATTTTAAGAGACGTAGATGCACTATTTCCCCATTCAGTAGTTTACAACGACTATAAAGACTTAGCTAGTGTAGATCTAGACGGTGTTTTTATTCATGCTGCGACAAAAGTACATTTCCAAATGGCAACATTATTCTTAGAAAAAGGGATCCCTGTCTATATGGATAAGCCCTTATCTGAATCATATCAGGAAGTGGCAGAGCTTTATGCACTGGCAGAGGCTAACCGAACCTTTCTAATGGCAGGATTTAATCGGCGTTTCGCTCCCGGTGTAAAGGAACTGTCAACTCTGTCAAGTAAGCGTAAAGTTTTGGTTGAAAAAAATGATAGTAACAAACCTGGAGACTTCATTTTTAAGGTGTTTGATTTTTTTATCCACCCACTTGATACAGCGTTGTTTTTAACAGAAGAAAAGCCTACGACTGGCTATTTTTCTTATCAGCTAGTGGGAGAAAAAGTTTGTCAAGTAACTGTAAATCTAGAGACTGAAAATACAGTAATTATAGCTACGATGAATCTTCAGTCTGGTTGTCGTCGAGAAGTGATGGAAGTTCAGGGGCCTGAGAAGACAATGCATCTTGAAAACCTAGATCAGTTAACCGTTTTTAAGGGAAATCATCAGGAAAAAATTAGTTTTTCAGCTTGGGATACTACCTTATACAAGCGTGGGTTCGAGTCTATTATTACTGCTTTCATAGATGCAATTAAAAACGGTGTCAACCCTGTCAACAATGAACTGACTTTGATGAGCCATTGGATTTGCCAGCAAATTGTAAGTTCAGAGGAGACAAGTGGCATTTTAGACCTAAACCTGCCATATTAGGAGGAAGTTTGATGGAATTACGACGTCCAACTTATGAAGATAAGGAAACGATAGTAGAGATGATGCGAGAATTCGATGATTTCGACTCACCGCATGATGGGGGTTTTTGGAACCCTCAAGAGTTTAACTATGATAATTGGCTCGAAAATAATGAAAGAATTGAGCAAGGAATTGGGATTCCAAGTCACTTTGCCCCATCCATCCAATTTGTAGCCTTTGACCAAGTAACAAAGGAAGCTATTGGTTTTTTGAGTTTACGACTAAGATTGACAGATGCTTTGCGAGCCTCAGGAGGACATATTGGCTATTCTGTTCGACCTAGTCAGAGAAACAAAGGTTTTGCTAAGGAGATGTTGCGTAAAGCCATTACCATTGCACATGAGAAGAATATAGACGCTATCCTTGTTACTTGCAAGGTTAATAATAGCGCTAGTAGGTCGGTAATTTTAGCAAATGGTGGTCTTTTAGAAGATGTTCAGGGGGAGACAGAACGTTATTGGATAAAACAGAGGTAAAAGCAGATGTCAGAAAAGTGCTGGAATAATCCAAAACCAAAAGAGTGGCAATCACACGAACTCAGTAAGGGGCGCATTATCGACTATAAAGCATTCAATTTTGTTGATGGGGAGGGCGTGCGTAATTCTCTCTATGTATCAGGCTGTATGTTTCACTGTAAAGGCTGTTATAATGCTGCAACTTGGTCATTTAATGCTGGAATGCCATATACCAAGGAGCTAGAAGAGCAAATTATGACTGATTTAGCTCAACCCTATGTACAAGGTTTGACACTTTTAGGTGGGGAACCCTTTTTAAACACTGGCATACTGTTGCCACTCGTTAAACGGATTCGAAAAGAACTGCCCGAAAAAGATATTTGGTCATGGACTGGTTATACTTGGGAAGAAATGATGGAAGAAACACCCGATAAGTTAGAGCTACTGTCCTTAATTGATATTTTGGTGGATGGTCGGTTTGACATCACTAAAAAGAATCTCATGTTGCAGTTTCGAGGGTCTTCAAATCAAAGAATCATTGATGTCCAAGAGTCTTTGAAACGTAATTGTGTGGTGATTTGGTCAAAACTAAATGATGGTGCCCAAACCTTCGAGCAGGTCAGTCGAGATAAACTTATCTAAGAAGAGCAATTTTTAAGATAATTGAAAACAGCTTTAAGTCTGAATAAGTAGGATTTATCCTCACACTTATCCACAACTTGTGAATAAGTTCTAGGCATGGGGATAAACATCAAAAAAGAGGCCTAAGCCTCTTTTTTGATGTATACAAGTTTATGGCAATTTGATTGATCTTCACTATAGATAAAACCTTTAAAAGCAAGGTTTTTGAGGTCTTTAATGTCTTGACAATTGTTCTGAGCACAGGCTTTAAGAAAGTCTCCCCGACCTTTTTTAGAGATGGTTGAATGGCTTTTTAGGTTACCAGCTTTTTCTTCTAAAAACAAGAGACTTATCCACAAGTTATTTTTATCTTTACTGAAAACTTCTTCAAATTCACTAGATAAAAGGGAAATAACTATTTTCTTATCGCTCAAAAAATGGTCATAATCATTACGCCAATAATGCTTTAAGGATTTTCCATTGATTTTAAGTTTTGTTTGAAAATCTAGGCGATGTTCGGCGATGGGAAAGTCCATTGGGATAACACCATATAGAGATGATGTAATAAAAGTATGCGTAAGGAGATAGTTTTTCTCTTGTTGGGATAGATGTTCTCGGTCAAGATGACGATACATGAGGCCATTAAAGAGCTGATAAGCAGGATAAGTTGGAGCTTGTCCTTTTTTGATAGACTGAATTCTATCAAACTCTTTTTGGGTTGCTGTCTCCTTTAATTTATAAGCCGCAGCCAGTTCTTTGAATGATAAGGAAGCTAATTGATCTATGATGGCTTGGCTATTTTCAGGAATATTAGGGGGAAAACTCTGCTTGGGAATTTTCATTTCTTTGGCTGTTGGGATTAGAAAAGTTAACATATAATTATTGTAGTAAAGAAAAAGCCTTTCTGTCAAGGTAAGGTCAAAAGTTTATACTTTAAGCGTTACTTTGCTAATGTTAGCGTAGGGATCAATGGGAGTAAATGAGTTCTTGGTTTTCGAGGATACTTTCATACCTTGGAGTTGAGCTTTTTGATAGCTGTCTTCAAAGGTGAGCTGGTCTTCAAACGTAATTGTTAAGAAGTTCAACTCAGGACTGGTAGACTTTTTTGAATCTAGGCTCCCTCTCCAGTGGTTGAAAGCTAAGTGATGATGATAATCTCCTAGTGTAATCCACGATGCTGTTGGGATAGTCATTTTATCAGTCATACCAAAAACTTTTAATTGGGACTCATCTGTCACCTATTTAAAAAGAGAAAAACCAATTATATCAACATAAAAGGTGGCTTTTCTAACTAAGTGATTAATATATAGGGAGTATGAGACCAAGATCTGATTTGTCAGTTAGCTTGGTCTTATACAGTTTTTTTTATTTTGGTTTGCGTCTTGCAAAATCAACAAATTTAAATTTTTCTAGCTTATGACGGCTCTCCGTAAATTGGAATTGCTCATTAGATGAGAGGTAAACTTTTGATTTAACAGAAACAAGGTGGCGGTCTGATCCTAAATCGAGTAAAATTTTATCTTTGTCATTGACTTGATCGATGGTAACTTCTTTTAAGGCAAAATCAATAGCTAACTTTAAGTCTTTCTCTAAGTATTGGTAAAGAGACTTTTCAGCAACTTCACGGCTGATAGTTGGTACAATATCCTTGCTGAGGTAATCAATATCTAGGACAGAGGCAATACCGTCAACTACTCTTTGGCGGGTGATTCGCCAAAGAATGGCACGGGGAGGGAAACCTGTTAGTTTTGACAGATCCTCATCCACAATTAGCTTGTCAATAGCAATAACATTAGTTTTAGAGTCCATATTAAAATAGGCAACTAATTCTTGGTAGCTTGTTAATTCTGAAATAGGAAAAAGGATTTGATGGTGTTTAATAACTTGAGTCCCTCGACCTTGTTGCTTCTTAACTAAACCATCTTTAGCTAAGAGAGCGAGGGCTTTGCGAACGGTATCTCGGCTGGCCTTATACTTTCTACTTAATTCGTTTTCAGGCGGTAAAAAATCATCGATAGCATAAACGCCCTTGGATATTTTTGATTCTAAATCTTTAAATATATATTGATACTTCTTCATAATAAAGGGGGACTTTCTAACTTGTCTATTTTTCAACATACAAGATACCATAATTTTGATATTTTAGCTAACTTTTTCATCAAACAAGTTGCATACAAATATGGAATCGATTACAATTGAAACGTAGATTAAATTCTTTTGAAGAATTTATAAAAATTAATTATTGGTTTTTTTGAAATAGAGGAAATCAAGGGAAATAGACCTAGGGGAAATCAAATGGGAAAATTTGAAAATGAAGCTAAGACGCTCCTTTCTGCTATTGGTGGTAAGGAAAACATCAAAGCAGTTACACACTGCGCAACACGTATGCGTTTTGTTTTGAATGATAACAGTAAGGCTAATATTAAAGAAATCGAAAAAATTTCAGCAGTTAAAGGAACATTTACTAATGCTGGGCAATTCCAAGTTATTATTGGTAATGATGTTCCAATTTTTTACAATGATTTTACTGCTGTTTCAGGTGTAGAAGGTGTTTCAAAAGAAGTAGCAAAATCAGCTGCCAAAAGTAACCAAAATGTTTTTCAACGTGTGATGACAATGTTAGCTGAAATCTTTACACCAATCATTCCAGCTATTATCGTTGGTGGTCTTATTTTAGGTTTCCGGAACTTAATTGATAGTGTTCCGTGGGGATTTCTTGACGGAAAAACAGTTGTAGAAGTTTCTAAATTCTGGGCTGGGGTTGATGGTTTCTTATGGTTACCAGGAGAAGCAATTTTCCATTTCTTGCCAGTAGGTATTACGTGGTCTGTTAGCCGTAAAATGGGGACTACACAAATCCTTGGTATTGTTTTAGGTATCTGTTTAGTGTCACCGCAATTGCTTAATGCTTATGCAGTAGCTACCACGCCGGCTTCAGAAATTGCTAAAAATTGGGCTTGGGACTTTGGTTTCTTTACGATTAACAAAATTGGTTACCAAGCACAGGTTATCCCAGCCCTCTTAGCTGGGTTATCACTTGCCTATTTGGAAATCTTCTGGCGTAAACGTATTCCGGAAGTTGTTTCCATGATTTTCGTTCCCTTCCTTTCATTGGTGCCAGCTATTATTTTAGCTCACACTGTCTTAGGTCCTTTAGGATGGACGATTGGTAAAGGAATCTCCTTCGTTGTACTAGCTGGCTTAACTGGTCCTGTTAAATGGTTGTTTGGTGCTATTTTTGGTGCTTTGTACGCGCCACTTGTTATCACTGGTTTACACCATATGTCAAATGCCATTGACACTCAGTTGATTGCAGACACTGCAACTCGTACGACTGGATTATGGCCGATGATTGCTCTTTCAAATATTGCTCAAGGTTCAGCTGTCTTTGCCTACTACTTGATGAACCGTAAAAATGAACGTGAAGCAGAAATATCCCTTCCAGCTGCTATTTCAGCCTATCTTGGTGTTACTGAGCCAGCTTTATTTGGGGTTAACCTTAAATATATCTATCCCTTTGTAGCTGGTATGATTGGTTCAAGTGCTGCGGGTCTGCTGTGTACAACAATGAATGTTCAGGCTAACTCAATTGGAGTTGGTGGATTACCAGGATTTATGGCAATCAATGTGAAATATATGGGACAATTCTTTATCTGTATGGCTGTAGCAATTGCACTACCAATGGTATTGACGGTCTTCTTCCGTAAATCAAATATTATGACCAAAACCGAGGATGAAGTTATTGCCGAGCGTTTAGCGGATGAATCACTTGTTGGTTCAGCTGCGATAGCACAAACAGTTGCACATTCAGCAGTAGCAGAATCAGGTGTTACCGTTACACTTGCAAGCCCGCTTACTGGCGAGGTAAAACCCTTAAGTGAAGCTGTTGATCCAGTATTTGCGCAAGGAGTCATGGGTCAAGGGGTGCTTATTCAGCCCACTGAAGGTGAACTGGTATCTCCAATTGATGCTCAAGTTTCGGTATTATTCCCAACCAAACATGCTATTGGTTTGCTCTCGGTTGAAGGGGTTGAAATCTTGATGCATATTGGTATGGATACTGTAAATCTTGAAGGAAAAGGTTTTACAACTCATGTTAGTCAAGGTGATCATGTTAAAGTTGGAGATAAATTGATCTCCTTTGATATGGATGTTATTAAGGAAGCGGGATATCCAACTGAAACACCTGTTATCGTAACCAATCAAGATGCTTATGATGTGGATATTGAAGGTGTTTTACCGCGTCCTATTAGGCGCAGTGAAGCCTTAATAATTGCTCGGAAAAATTAGCTACTAATAGGCGATATCAGGAACTGGTAACAGTTCCTGACGCTATTTCTATGAAAGGAAAACTATGACTATTGATAAACGTAAAGTTGTCTATCAAATTTACCCTAAATCATATAAAGACACAACAGGAAATGGAGTTGGAGACCTCAAAGGAATTATAGAAAAACTACCTTATTTAAAAGAGTTGGGCGTTGATATGGTATGGTTAAACCCCTTCTATCCCAGCCCACAGCGTGATAATGGGTATGATGTAGCTGACTATACTGCTGTTAATCCAGATTTTGGAACCATGACTGATTTTGAAGAGATGATTGCTGTAGGGAAATCACTTGGTATAGAATTTATGCTTGATATGGTCTTAAATCATTGTTCCACGGAGCATGAATGGTTTCAAAAAGCTTTAGCTGGTGATAAGTATTATCAGGACTTCTTTATTCTTCGTGATAAACCTACAGATTGGGTTTCTAAATTTGGTGGAAATGCATGGGCACCATTTGGTGATACTGGTAAATACTACCTTCACTTGTTTGATATCACGCAGGCTGATTTAAATTGGCGTAATCCAAATGTCAGGGCAGAATTATTTAAAGTTGTTAACTTTTGGCGCGACAAAGGGGTTAAAGGTTTCCGTTTTGATGTCATTAATTTAATCGGTAAAGATGACGAAATTGTCGATTGCCCTGTTAATGATGGGAAGCCAGCTTATACAGATCGACCTATTACGCATGATTATCTAAAAATGCTGAATAATGCTAGCTTTGGTGAAGATGATTCCTTTATGACCGTTGGAGAGATGTCAGCTACAACTATTGAAAACTGTCTTCTTTACACAGCTCCAGGACGTGAGGAGCTGTCAATGGCTTTTAATTTCCATCACTTAAAAGTAGATTATGCTGATGGTCAAAAGTGGACAATCATGGACTTTGATTTTATTGCGTTACGCAATCTCTTCCATTCATGGGGTGAAGGGATGAGTGAAGGAGACGGATGGAACGCCTTGTTCTACAATAATCATGACCAACCAAGGGCTTTGAACCGTTTTGTTGATGTTAACAATTTCCGAGATGAAGGGGCTACTATGCTAGCAGCATCAATCCACCTTTCTCGTGGTACACCTTACATTTATATGGGTGAGGAGATTGGGATGGTTGATCCGGATTATCGTTCCATGTCAGATTATGTTGACATTGAAAGTAAAAATGCCTATCGGACAATGCTTGATGAGGGTAAGACCCCTGAGCAAGCTTTTGCTATTATTAAAGCTAAATCCCGCGATAATTCACGGACGCCTATGCAATGGGATGCCAGTGAGAATGCGGGTTTCACTACTGGAACACCTTGGTTAAAAGTTGGCCATTCTTATCAGGAAATCAATGTCGAAAAGGAGAAAAAGGGAAAAATTTTTCCTTTCTATCAAAAATTGATTAAGCTACGTAAAGAGCTACCAATAATCGCTGAGGGTACCTATAAAGCTGCACTGAGAGATAGTGAGCAGGTTTATGCTTTTGAACGTGAGCTGGATAACCAAAGTCTTCTAGTGTTGAATAATTTTTTTGCAAAAGAAGTATCTGTAAAGTTGCCTGAATCTTATCAAAATGGTCAGATTCTGATTAGTAATTATGATGATGAAATGTTACTCGGTGGGAGTATTCGTCTTAAAGCATATCAAACCATTGCTATTTTAGGTCGCTATTAGAAGTAAATAATCTCCTTATAAAAGCTTAGAGACAGTGCATTCTCTAAGCTTTTTTGGTACAATGAAGGAGATTATAATCCTAAGATTTTAGGAAAAATAGAAAAGGAGACAGAATGGTTGATTATAAAGAAAACTTTTATGAGGCTGTTAATGGAGAATGGGCAAAGACTGCTGTTATTCCCGATGATAAACCAAGAACAGGTGGCTTTTCTGATTTAGCTGACGAGATTGAAAAACTGATGTTGGAAACAACAGATCAATGGTTAGAAGGTAAAAACTTACCAGAGGGACCGATTTTAGCTAACTTTGTGAAATGGCATAAGATGACATCTGACTATGCTAAGCGTGAAGAAGTAGGTGTTTCTCCGGTTCTTCCTCTTATCAAAGAGTATCAGAAGCTAGCAAGTTTTAAAGATTTTGCTGAGAAGGTCGCAGAGTTTGAAATGACTGGCAAGCCAAACCTTTTTCCTTTTAGTGTTGCTCCTGATTTTATGAATGCTCAGCTTAATGTACTCTGGGCAGAAGCACCGTCAATCTTACTACCGGATACAACTTATTATGAAGAAGGACACAAAAAGGCTGACGAACTGCGAGCAGTATGGCGTGAGTCTCAGAAAAAGTTACTCAGTAACTTTGAATTTACTGAAGAAGAAATTGCTGATCTATTAAATAAGACATTAGAGTTGGATAAAAAATTAGCTCACTACGTTCTTTCAAGCGAAGAATCGTCTGAGTATGTTAAACTCTATCATCCATATACTTGGGAAGATTTCGTTAGGTTAACGCCTGAATTGCCACTTGATAAGATTTTTAATCAAATCTTAGGTCAAAGCCCTGATAAAGTGATTGTACCCGAAAAACGTTTTTGGACAGATTTTGCTGCTCAATATTATTCAGAAGAAAACTGGGAACTTTTAAAAGCAGATCTGATTGTGAATGCGGCCAATGCCTATAACGCTTATTTGACTGATGCTATCCGAGTGGAGTCTGGTAGTTATGGTCGGGCTCTTTCAGGAACACCACAGGCGATGGACAAAAAGAAAGCAGCCTACTATTTGGCACAAGGCCCATATAGTCAAGCCTTAGGTTTATGGTATGCAAATCGTTATTTCTCAGCAGAAGCTAAAGCTGATGTGGAAGGTAAGGTTGCAACCATGATTGACGTCTATAAAGCACGTTTGGAAAAGGCCGATTGGCTGGCAGAATCAACACGTGAGAAAGCTATCGTGAAATTGAACGTGATTACCCCACATATTGGTTATCCTGAACAACTGCCTGAAACCTATGCTAAAAAAATTATTGATGAAAACTTATCATTAGTTGAAAACGCTCAAAAATTAGCAGCTATTTCAATTGCACATAATTGGAGTAAGTGGAATAAACCTGTAGATCGAAAAGAATGGCATATGCCAGCCCATATGGTTAATGCTTACTATGATCCACAGCAGAATCAAATTGTTTTTCCGGCAGCTATTTTACAAGCACCTTTCTATTCATTAGAACAAAGTTCTTCTGCTAACTATGGTGGTATTGGAGCTGTTATTGCCCATGAGATTTCACATGCTTTTGATACTAATGGTGCATCCTTCGATGAGCATGGCTCTTTGAAAAACTGGTGGACTGAGGCAGACTATAGTGCTTTTAAAGAGAGAACCGATAAGATTGTTGACCAATTTGATGGCTTAGACTCTTATGGTGCTAAGGTGAATGGGAAATTGACGGTTTCTGAAAATGTTGCTGACTTAGGCGGTGTTGCTTGTGCTTTAGAGGCAGCTAAGAAAGAAATTGACTTCTCAGCGCGTGAGTTCTTCATTAACTTTGCTCGTATTTGGCGAATGAAAGCCCGTCCTGAATTTATGCAAATGATGGCCAGCGTAGATGTTCATGCACCAGGTGAGTGGCGCACGAACGTAACCTTAACTAATTTTGCTGACTTCCATGAAGTGTTTCAAATTCAAGACGGTGACTTTATGTGGCGTAAGCCAGAAGATCGTGTTATTATCTGGTAATAAACTAAGAATGACTGGGCCTTTAGCTCAGTCATTTGGTGTTAAGTGTGTACTTATTTCAAAAATGATAACAAAAAAACCTTGATTTTAATCAAGGTTTTTAATAATTAGTTGTTAAGAGCAGCAGCCATTGTAGCAGCTACTTCTGATTCGAAATCGTTAGCTTTTTTCTCGATACCTTCACCAACTTCGAAACGAGCAAAGGCAACTGCTTTTGCGTTTACTGAGTTAAGATAAGCTTCGACTGTTTTACTATCATCCATGATGTAAACTTGAGCAAGAAGAGTGTAGGCTTGGTCAACTTTAGTGTTATCGAGCATAAAGCGGTCCATTTTACCAGGAATAATTTTATCCCAGATTTTTTCTGGTTTACCTTCAGCAGCTAATTCTGCTTTGATATCATCTTCAGCTTTAGTGATAACTTGATCTGATAATTGAGCTTTTGAACCATATTGTAAGAATGGAAGCGGAGCTTTATCAACCATTGCACGAGATTCGTTATCAAGTTCGATTTCATGGTTAAGTTTAGCAAGTTCATCTTTAACAAATTGTTCGTCAAGTTCTGTATATGAAAGAACAGTAGGTTTCATTGCTGCGATATGCATTGAGATTTGTTTAGCAAGTGCTTCATCGCCACCTTCGATAACAGAGATAACTCCAATGCGACCACCGTTATGTTGGTAAGCACCGAAATGTTGTTCATCTGTTTTTTCAAGAAGGGCAAAACGACGGAATGAAATTTTTTCACCAATTGTAGCTGTAGCATTAACGTAAGCAGCTGCAAGTGTTTCACCAGAAGGCATCACTAATGCTAAAGCCTCTTCGTTGTTAGCTGGTTTGCCTTCAGCAATGACTTTAGCTGTTTCGTTTACTAACTCAACAAATTGAGCATTTTTAGCGACAAAGTCAGTTTCAGCGTTTACTTCAACCACAGCAGCTTGGTTACCACTTACATAAACTCCAGTAAGTCCTTCAGCTGCAACACGGTCAGCTTTTTTAGCTGCCTTAGCCATACCTTTTTCACGTAAAAGTTCAACGGCTTTATCCATGTCTCCATCAGTTTCAACGAGTGCTTTTTTAGCGTCCATAACGCCGGCACCAGATTTTTCACGCAATTCTTTTACAAGTTTAGCTGTAATTTCTGCCATTAGTAGAATCCTCCAAAATTTTTATATCAATTTAGTTAAAAAAAACGAGACAGAGCGGTTTGCTTTCTGCCCCGTTTAGGTATTTTGAATATCAAGTTTTCTTAAATTTGAGTTTAAGAACTGGTATTAAACTTAGTTGTTGTCACCTTCTACAACTTCAACAATTTCTTCGATTGAATCTGCTTTTGCTTCTGATTCAAAATTAACTTCAGCATCTTCACCCTGACGGCCTTCGATAACAGCGTCAGCTAATTTAGAAGTGATTAATTTAACGGCGCGGATTGCATCGTCGTTAGCTGGGATGATTACATCGATATCATCTGGATCAGCATTTGTATCAACCATAGCTACAACTGGAATACCAAGTTTTTTAGCTTCTTTAACAGCGATTTGTTCTTTATGTGGGTCAACAACGTACATAACGTCAGGAATACGAGGCATATCTTCGATACCACCTAAGAATTTTTCAAGACGAGCGCGTTGTTTGTTAAGAAGTGCAACTTCTTTTTTAGGAAGAACTTCGAAAGTTCCTTCTTCTTCCATACGTTTGATTTCTTTCAAACGAGTGATACGTTTTTGGATTGTTCCCCAGTTAGTAAGAGTTCCACCCAACCAACGGTGGTTGATAAAGTATTGACCTGCACGAGTTGCTTCGTCAGCAACTGCTTCTGCAGCTTGTTTTTTAGTACCAACGAACAAGATAACAGCGTCGTTAGCAGCAGCATCACGAACGAATTCGTAAGCTTGATCAGCTAACTTAACAGTTTGTTGTAGGTCAATAACGTGGATGCCGTTACGTTCTGTAAAGATGTATTTTGCCATCTTAGGGTTCCAGCGACGAGTTTGGTGACCAAAGTGAACACCAGCCTCAAGAAGTTGTTTCATTGAAATTACTGCCATGAGTAGTTTCTCCTTTATAATGTTTTTTCCTCTCCCTTACGTTGACTTGCAGACTAACCCGAGGGCAACAAGCCCACAATCGGTAAGAGATGAGTATTTGTCGACAAACGACAAACCTATTCTAACAAAAAAGGCAGGGAAAAGCAAGAGGATTCTACTTTATGACAAAAAACCAGCCCTCAACTTAGTTCAGGACTGATTTTTTAATATTATTGACGAATGAGATAATCAAATGCTCCAATTGCAGCTGTAGCTCCAGATCCCATCGAAATAATGATTTGTTTATATGCTGAGTTGGTACAATCACCAGCAGCAAAAATACCAGGGATATTGGTTGCACCATGACTATCAACGATAATTTCGCCTCGATCGGTTAGCTCAATGCCACTATCTTTAAGCCATTCAGTATTTGGTAAGAGACCAATCTGCACGAAGACGCCTTCCACATCAACATGGCCATCTTTACCAGTTTCACGGCCAGTGTAATCAATACCAGTAACGTGACTTTGGCCGAGGATTTCTTTGGTTGCGGCATTTTTGATGATAGTAAGGTTGTTTGTTTTTGCTGCGCGATCTTGAAGAACTTGATCAGCCTTAAGCTCAGGTAAGAATTCAAGAACTGTAACGTGCTTACATAAGCCTGCCAAATCAAGTGCTGCCTCTAGACCAGAGTTACCTCCCCCGATGACAGCGACATCTTTTCCTTCGAAGAGTGGACCATCACAATGAGGACAATTGGTAACACCTTTAGTTCGAAACTCTTCTTCACCGGGCACATTCACATTTCGCCATTTAGCACCTAGAGCCAGAATAGCCGTTTTAGCTGTTAAGACAGCTCCGTTGGCTAATGAGACTTCAACAAGCTCTTTTTTCTCAATCTTAGTTGCCAATTGTGATTTAATAATATCAACTTTGTAAGATTTTGTATGCTCTTCAATTTGAGCCATTAATTGAGGACCTTCGGTGTAAAGGGTACCAATCATATTTTCAATACCGACAGTCTCCATCACTTGGCCACCAAAAGTTTCAGCAAGAAGCCCTGTTCTTAGGCCTTTACGTGCTGCATAAATTGCTGCGCTATTACCCGCTGGGCCTCCACCAATAACTAAGACATCGTAGGTTTCTTTATTAGAGAAAGCCTCTTCTGACAGAGGGCCAGCAATCTTTTCTAAGAGTTGATCAATGGTTGCACGGCCAGAATGGAAGAGTTCATTTTCAAAGAAGACAGCAGGAACAGACATAATGCCTTTTTCCTTGACTTCATCTTGGAACATCCCCCCCTCAATCATAGTGTGTGAGATATTTGGGTTAAGAACAGCCATGATATTAAAGGCTTGAACGACATCTGGACAGTTGTGGCAGCTAAGGCTGGCGTAGGTTTCAAAATGCATCGGTTTATCAATGGATTTGATACGGTCGATGATTTCCTGATCCACTTTGGGAGGTCTACCAGATACTTGTAAAAGAGCTAAAATAAATGATGTAAATTCATGACCTAATGGGATGCCTGCAAAAGTAACACGGGCTTGCTCTCCTTTTTTAGCAATGCTAAAACTAGGAATGCGATCTAGGTCTGAGGATTCAAGCGAAATGTGGTCTGACATAGCAACAATTTCTTCTAGGAATTCTTGCATTTTTTTTGACTGCTCATCATCACCTAGGTGAGCTTGTAACTGAATATCAGATTCCAACATAGCTAAGTATTGGTTGAGTTGTGTTTTTATATCTGGGCTTAATGCCATTTGTTACCTCCTTTGAAAATTTGAATCTAGTTATTAAATTTTACCAACGAGGTCAAGGCTAGGTGTTAGGGTTTCAGCGCCTTCTTTCCATTTGGCTGGGCAAACTTCACCTGGATGTTGGCGAACATATTGAGCGGCACGGATTTTATCAATTAGTGTACTTGCATCACGGCCAATGCCATCAGCATTAATCTCTACCATTTGAATAATGCCATCAGGATCAATGATAAAGGTTCCGCGTTGAGCAAGACCATTTTCTTCATCTAGTACCTCAAAAGCACGTGAAATGTTATGAGAAGGGTCACCAATCATTGTGTATGTAATTGTGCCGACAACATCAGAATCGTCATGCCATGCTTTGTGGACAAAGTGAGTGTCTGTAGACACAGAATAAACTTCGACATCTAAAGATTTTAATGTTTCATACTGTTCTTGGAGATCACCTAACTCAGTTGGGCAGACAAAAGAGAAATCTGCAGGATAGAAGCAAAAGACTGCCCATTTTCCTTTGATATCCTCGGTGGTCACCTTAACAAATTCACCATTTACATAAGCGTCGGCTGAAAATTCAACCATTTCTTTTCCGATTAAAGACATATAAAGAACCTCCATATTATTATTTTATTTTATACATGTATTATAGGAAAAGATTTCCCAAAAGTCTAAAAGAAAGCCCTTGCATTTTTGGTGAATTATCAGAAAATTAACCAGTTAATAAGTTTATTTTAATTATAATGGTTCCAAATAGCGTAGAATTAAGCTTTTAATAGCTAATGAATTCTAAAAATTTTAAATATGATTAGAAAAAATTTTTTAAAAAATGATAGGGAAATTTTATCTTGACCTTTCCTCACAATTGAGGTAAAATAGCTATTGTCGTGGCGGTATAGCCAAGTGGTAAGGCACGGCTCTGCAAAAGCTTGATCGTCGGTTCAAATCCGTCTACCGCCTTCATAATAAAAAATAAGCTTGATTAACAGTGTGGAAACACTGTTAATCAAGCTTATTTTTTATAGGTTTTCTCATTACATCACTACGGAGTGAAGTGGGAAAAGAAAACATAAATGAATTATCAGCTAGCATCTTTGGACGCTGACTGGTAATTTGCACTGTTCAAAATACTTGTTAGATGGTTTGTCTGATTTTTAGAATGAAATTTAATTTAAATTTACCCATTTTTGACAAGCCATTTTCGAGCTGCTTTTAGGCTTTCTGAGGTGATTTCATGGTTCTTAACCCAGTAGGGAGTAACCTGTGCTTGCCTAGATTGGAATTCATAGAGCACTTTTTCACTCTGATGGAGTGGAACAAGTGGATCTAATCTTCCCATAGAGATAAAAACAGAGGTGCTTTTTTTGGTTTCAGTGAGAGTATTAGTGGTAATGGGATACATGGGGGCAAATAGAATTCCCTTTTTGAATGGACTAGCATCTCTTAAAAGCAGATTAATAGCCATATTTGAACCGTTTGAAAAGCCAATTAAAACAGAGTTATCAGTAGATAACCTATGGTTCCTTATGAACTGGCTGAGCTCTTCCATCAGCTGTTTTCCTTTTTCTTCCAAATCGAGGAGATCGAATTCTCCTTCTGCATAGCGTTTGAAGAAACGTAAAGACCCATTTTCGGAGACTTGGCCGCGAAGTGCTAAAACATGTGCATGCGGGTTGAGGTAGGAGACTATTGGTAATAGACTTTCTTCATTGCCCCCAGTACCGTGAAGGAGGATAAAAAGAGGTTCTCCTTCTTGACCGTTATAGTATTGATAGTATGTTGTCATAAGCTATTTGGGCCTTTCTACACTGAATATTTCTCCTATTTTGGCATAGTTACTACCGGCTAAGCGACTTATTGGCTCTAACGCTTCTGAGGAGATGTAACCATCATGATAGATGCTTTCATCTATATGGAAATGGATGATCTGCAAAAGCAGTAAGTCGGCGATAACTTGGTTTTGCTCATTAGAAATGGGAATATGCTGAAAGAGCTTTGCTTCAAGACGGATTAAAGTTTCTGAAACGCCAGGTGTTTGAATACTGCTAGAATTCACAAGGGTCATACCTGTCAAAGATAGCTCACTTTGACCATAAGCTAAGGGTTTGGACGCTTGGTTGATAGCAGTCAAATTATCAATTGAAACACTATGAATAACGGCTTCTCTTTGATAGATAATGTTGTGAGCAGTATCTTTCATATGGCCGTCTTGACGTTGAATACTGATTGAAATGATAGCTGGTTGGTGGCTGACAATATTATAAAAACTAAAAGGAGCTAAATTAACTTGTCCCGCTTCAGATAAAGTTGTAACAAAGGCAATAGGTCTTGGAATAACACTTCCAATTAAGAGTTTATAGATGTTCTGCTGACTTAAAGTGTCAGTTGCTAGTGAGATCATAGCTACTCCTTTAATGTAATGGTTTTAAGTGCTTGACTAGCTCTTCTCGTCTTTTTTCGTAGATTGGGGGAATTAGTAGCGTTTTTCCTAGTTCTTCTTTAGTTTCATCAATTGTTAAACCAGGTCCTTGGGTTGCCAATTCAAAAATAACTTTGCCCGGCTCACGAAAATAGATGGACTTGAAATACTTACGATTACGGATTGTGGTAACATTAAAGTTAGTTTGGTTAAGGTAGTCATACCAGGATTTTAAACTTTCTATGTCAGACACATTCCAAGCAATGTGATGCACAGTTCCAGGTCCCATATGACCACGTGTTTCGTTATGTTTAGGGAGATAAATAATATGTTTTTGAGGACCAATGGTTTCCAAAAGATAGTAGTCATCATTTTCAAATGTATCAACTAGTCCTAAAACTTTTTTCATAAAGTGATAACTGCCTTCAAAATCATGCGTGTGTAAAAAAACACCATGAAATCCGAGTATATTACTGGTTTGAGATTGATCCGTACTTTCAACTAAGGCTAATTCCAGTTGGTGACGATCTTGGAAAAAGAGTGCGCTAGCTCCAAAGAGATCTTTTGTAACAAAGGGAACTTGGAATTTTGTTAATCTTTCTTGCCAAAAAGGTAGAGTTCCAGATGGAATGCTAAAGAGAATACGACCTCCTTGTCCGCTACCAATCTGTCCTGGAGTGTGGTTTTCCCAAGGGAAAAATGTGATTAGAGTTCCAGAGTCTGCTTCTTGGTTAGCAAAGTAGAGATGATAAACACTTGGGTCATCGAAGTTAAGTGTTTTTTTAACGAGGCGTAATTGTAAGATATCTCTGTAAAAGTCTAAATTTTCTTGAGCATCTCCAACAATGGCGCTAATATGGTGAATGTGTCTAATAGTTTCCATAATAACCTCCTTAATGTTGTCGTTTAGTATCAAATGGGCGTATCATACCTTCAATGATATGACGTTTAGGTTCAAGAAATGGGGGAAGTGAGAGTGACTCTCCTAAAGTTTCATAAGGTTCATCAGTCATAAAACCAGGCCCATCAGTTGAAATTTCAATTAAAATATGACCCACACGGGAGTAGAGCGCTTGGAAATAAAAACGATCCACAATCCCTGAGCTCATGATTCCTAGGCGTTCGTATTTGTTTGCCCATTCTTGGATGGCTTTTGAATCTTTGACACGGAAGGAAACATGATGTACTTCGCCATATCCCTGAATAGCTTGAGAAGATATTTCATCTTTACGCAAAATAACTTGTCCTCCGTGACCGCCTTCTCCCACTTCTAAAATAGTGTAGTCGAGACCTTCTTTTAGGATATGCATGTCGTAGACTTGGATGAGATAATTTTTGAAATCGTCATAGTAACTAACAGTTATCTCAACTGGACCTAACCCGTAAATAGCTTTATCTGTTGGAACTGGCCCCTCTTTCCAAGGAATGCCTGCCTGAATACCACTGTTATATTCATCAGATACCAGTTGGTAACGCTGTCCATCTTCTTCCTCAAAAGGCAGTGCTTTATGACCAAATAAATCAATAATAGTGCCATGTTTAACCCCAAAAGAATCAAATCGTTCTAAATAGTAAGTTAAAGCGTCGTCGTTTGGTACACGAAAACCGATTCGTGTAATAGCGTTTGTTCCAGGGATTCCCTTTGGATTATCAGGAAAATCAAAGAAAGTCACGTCTGTTCCGGCATTTCCTTTGTCATCAGCAAAAAAAGTATGGTAGGTATGGATGTCATCTTGATTTACTGTCTTTTTAACCAGGCGCATTCCCAAAATTTCAGTGAAAAAGTGATAGTTACGCTGAGTGTTATTAGTCATTGCAGTTATATGATGGATTCCTAATAGATTTGAATTTGTCATGATTAAAAGCTCCTTTTCTTTGATAAATTCACTAGTAGCTTATTTAGTTATTATAATCCTATTTTATCACTAATTAGTGATATTTCAATTGATTTGCTCAAAAAACGAAGTGATAAAGTCACTTCGTTGTATGTCGATATTTAATAAGGTCGTAAGCAAAGTTAGGAGAGCTCTCGCGTAAGGAATAACTTTCTAGTTCATTAACTTCATCACGTAAGGCTTGAGCTTCTTTAGCTGTTAGTTCACCTCGCTGTTCATAATTAGAAATAAACTGTCTTTCTAAATAATAGCCATGTAATCTTTCCCCGCTAATATCGGGAATGAAATTGGCAATAACGCGTTCCACAAATAAACCAGATTTAATTAATTCTGCTTTCTGGAGGCGTTGATTCTGTAGGAAATCAATAAGTGATGTTGTGTAAAATCCTTCTAAATCTTCTAAAGTTTCCATGATTAGCTCGGTATTGTCTAAATATAATTCAGTTAGATGATCTCGGTTCTCTTGTGAGAGGTGTGTCCCTTGATTGAAAGTGGTTGCTATTCTATCCTTTCGTTTTCCAAAGGAAAGGAGTTCTCGTAAAAGATGGCGTAAAACGCGCAAAAGTATGGTAACTGTATAGCTGAAACTTGAAATAAAGCTACGATTAACCTGTCTTTCAAGAAGTTTTATGTAATTCTGATAGACACGGTACTCTACAATATTGATTTTCTTTTGTTTGTAAGCGTGTTCTAGGCCTTCGCTTTCAATTGTTAGGGTGAGTAACTGTAATTCCGCTAATTCTTCTTTGACGTTATTGGGCTCTTGCTCCAAAATCAGGTTTTCAATTCTATTATTATAGCTATCCATAACATAGTAAAGGGCTGCTTGATTAGCTGGTGCTGTCCTACTTTCCCTCGCTAAGCTCTGTAAAACATCTGTTAGGAGGGCAATTTTAGTTACAAGATTTTGAGATGTGGTCATTAAAGGCGCTAGTTTAGGAAGAATAAGCAAGCCACTCAAAAAACTCAGCAAGGTCACTGAACCGACAATGAATAATGCGATGCTATTTTGAACTCCAGTTAATTTTGGGAGCAACAAAACGATAGCGATAGAGACACTTCCTTTAACACCAGAAATTGTTAAAAGGTTGATATGTTTCCAGTATTTTTGAATACTTTTACGAGTCTTTAGACTCCTTATCCAAAAGTAACTGAAGATTAACATATAACGAATGAGGAATAAAATCGCAGTGAGGGCAAAAACTAGTAAAAAGAGAGAAACATTACTATAGTTTGGATTAGCGATTGCGGGACCAGTAAATTGAGCTAATTCTATTCCAAATATCATGAATACAAGACCATTTAACATAAAATTTATGGTCTCCCAGATAATTGTTGTTACACGATCAACCTGTGCATCGAACAAGGTGACTTTTTTAAGTCGGTTAGCTTGCATAACCCCAGCAATAACGACTGCAATAATACCTGAGACATTTAGCATATGGGCAATAAAGTAAACAACGAAAGGAAGAGTTAATTCAAGTAGCAGAGCACCTGTAACATCGGCAGCGTCATATTTTTCTAGGATAGATAAAAAGATTCTATTTAATAATGCAAAGATGATACCAACAGCTAAGCCTCCTATAATGGAAATCAATAATTGGAGTCCTGCTTTTGTCAGAGAAAAATAGCCTGTAGTAAGAGCGATAAGGGCAAACTGAAAAGCAACTAAACCACTAGCGTCATTTAAAAGCCCTTCAGAAGTAAGAATGTTTTTGATTTGATTAGGAAACTTAAAACGCTTAGCAAGGGATAAAAAGGCTACGGCGTCGGTTGGGGCTAACGAAGCACCCATAGCAAAACATAGAGCGAGAGGTAATTCTACAGGAATTAAGGCTTTGATACTGAGCCCCATAAGAATAGTGGTTAAAAAAACAGTAGGCAAGATAAGGAATAAAACCAGATTGCGTGACTTCAGAAAACTTTTAACATCACTTTCTTGACCTTCACGGAAGTTTAATGGAGCGATGACAAAAGCTAGGAAGAGTTCAGGGTTCAGAATGAAAGCTTGGTCTTTGCTAAAAATTCCAAATAGGATACCAAAAAAGAGTTGTATAGCGGGTAGAGGTATCTGAGGAATAATACGATTAATAACGTTGGATAAGATGAGGGAAAGTAAAAAGGTGATGACAATTATAGCTATTGGCATGATTAAGATTTTTCCTGGTTATGAGATGACTGACTTTCATTAATGTAGTTATTTTTTAAAATAGCAATTTTTTGGTCAATCTCAGAGACATCGGTATGTTCAATTAATTTGTGACAACGTTCTTTTTCAAGAGCAATAAGCTTCTTCTTTAATTTTTTAGCTTTTCTGATATCTGGACAGGTGTAATCTGCCTTTAGTTTCTCTGTGGGGTAATTGTTAATATATTTTTGACGCATGCTTTGAATGCGATCTACTAGGTTGGTGTCCGGCATATTCTCTCCTATGGTTGTCTATTTTAGCACTTCGCTTACTTTTTTAATTAATTATCTCAAGTGAATAAATGTCTTTGAGTTGCTAAAAATAGAACTTCTTTATAAAACACATTTTAGCCTAGAGAGAGGAGAAACTCAACTAAAAAGCTACCTTGAGCTTGTTAAACGCTTTCTATTTAATTTATTTTTTAAAGTTTTAAAGGAGTTTTAATGTTTTATCTTGACAATACTTCTATTCTCTGTTAGACTGAGATTGTAAATTAGTTTTTGAGTAAATATTTGTGTTTTAACATCTTCATTTCTCTCTAGTTTTACACAATAGCTTTATTAGAAAGGAAGTGGATGTATATGGCACAAGGTACAGTTAAATGGTTTAACGCTGAAAAAGGTTTCGGTTTTATCTCAACTGAGGAAGGTCAAGATGTCTTCGCACATTTTTCAGCAATTCAGTCTGATGGTTTCAAAACTTTAGATGAAGGTCAAAAAGTTGAATTTGATGTTGAAGAAGGTCAACGTGGCCCTCAAGCAGTGAATATCACTAAATTATCTTAATCAGTAATGAACAATAGATAAAAAGGCAGATTAGTTTCTGCCTTTTTTTTGTGTCTGTATGAACAAGAGAGATTGTTTTAGTGAACAAAGATTTGCTTTTCACATCTGCAATTTGTTATAATAAAAGTCAGTTTTAGTCAAAAGTTGAATAGAAATAAAGGGGTGAGTTGATGCCGACAAAAAACACATCGGATAGCATTGAGGAATATATCAAAGAGTTATTAGCTCAATCAGGGATTGCCGAAATTAAACGTTCTCTATTAGCAGATTCTTTCCAAGTGGTACCAAGTCAGATTAATTATGTTATTAAAACCCGTTTCACTGAGAGTCGTGGATATGAAGTTGAGAGTAAGCGTGGTGGAGGTGGCTATATTCGAATTGCTAAAGTTCATTTTTCAGATAAACACCATCTCATTGGCAATTTAACTGCAAATATTGGTCAGCAGGTGAGTGAAGTCGTTTTTACTGATTCTATTCAATTATTATTTGATGAACATTTAATTACTGAACGTGAGGGGAATGTTATCTTAGCCATGGCCTCTGATAAAGTTTTAGGGGCAGACGCGTCTGCTATTCGTGCGCGTATGCTATATCGCTTGCTACAGCGTATTGACAGGAAGGGAAGCAATTAATGATAGATTATTCACTTAAAATGCAGGAAATTTTCAAGCAGGCTCAATATCAAGCGGCACGCTTTGATAGCCAATATTTAGAAACATGGCATCTTCTTTTAGCAATGGTTGTGGTTAACAATTCACTCGCTGGACTTGTCTTCAATGAATTTGATGATAAAGTTGCTATAGAAGAATATGAAGCAGCAGCTATTTTGGCTATGGGACAAACGCCAAATGATGATGTGAAAGAATGGGCTTTAAAAGGTCAGTCTAGAACTTTAACAAAAATTCTCCAGTTTTCAGATGCTATCCGTCAAGTAACGGGTGCCCAGGAAGTGGGATCAGAACACGTGCTTTTTGCAATATTGTTGAACCCTGATGTGATGGCAGCACGTTTGCTTGAAATGGCTGGTTTTAAACTAAGAGATGAGGGACAAGGGGACTTGAAAATCTCTGATTTACGTAAAGCAATTGAAAGACAGGCTGCCTATAGCAAAGAGATTATTAAAGCTATTTATGAATTACGCAAACCTAAAAAATCAAAAGCGGGTGGGACATTCTCAGATATGATGAAACCGGCAAGTTCAGCAGGTGAACTTTCTGATTTCACACGTGATTTAACGCAAATGGCCAGTCAAGGACTTTTAGAACCGGTGATTGGTCGAGATAAAGAAATTACCCGAATGGTTCAGGTATTGAGCCGCAAGACTAAGAATAATCCGGTCTTAGTTGGAGATGCGGGTGTTGGGAAAACGGCTTTGGCATATGGACTAGCTCAACGAATTGTCGAGGGGGCTATTCCCTACGAATTGCAGGATATGCGAGTTTTGGAATTGGACATGATGAGTGTGGTTGCAGGAACTCGTTTTCGTGGAGATTTTGAAGAGCGAATGAATCAAATCATAGATGATATTGAAGCTGATGGGAAAATCATTCTTTTTGTTGATGAGTTACATACGATTATGGGTTCAGGAAGTGGTATTGATAGTACCTTAGATGCGGCTAACATTTTGAAACCAGCCTTGTCTCGCGGAACGCTACATATGGTAGGTGCAACAACTCAGGAAGAATATCAAAAACATATTGAAAAAGATGCAGCTCTATCTCGTCGTTTTGCTAAAATTTTAATTGAAGAACCAAGCCTTGAAGATGCTTACAAAATTCTTCTTGGTCTAAAATCTTCTTATGAGATGTATCATAATGTTAGTATTTCTGATCAGGCTGTCAAAGTGGCTGTTAAAGTTGCACATCGTTATTTAACTAGTAAAAACCTGCCAGATTCTGCTATAGACCTCTTAGATGAGGCAAGTGCAACTGTCCAGGGACTAATAAAAAAAGAGACCCCATCCTTTTTAAGCCCTATTGATCAAGCTATCCTAGATGGGAATTTTAAAAAAGTGGCTAGTTTGTTAAAAGCCGGTCAGAAAACAAAGCCCAATCCAACCCCAGTTACAGAAGATGATATTATGGCAACTTTGAGTAAACTATCAGGGATACCGCTAGAGAAAATTAGTCAAGCTGATAGCCAAAAATACCTTCGTTTAGAGGAAGAATTACACAAACGCGTTATTGGTCAAGACGAAGCTATTTCAGCTATTTCAAGGGCTATACGTCGTAATCAATCTGGTATTCGAACTGGCAAACGCCCAATCGGTTCATTTATGTTTCTAGGTCCAACAGGTGTTGGGAAAACAGAGCTGGCTAAAGCCTTGGCTGAGGTTTTATTTGATGATGAATCAGCATTAATTCGTTTTGATATGTCAGAGTACATGGAAAAATTTTCAGCCAGTCGTCTTAATGGTGCCCCTCCAGGATATGTGGGCTATGACGAGGGTGGAGAATTGACAGAAAAAGTAAGAAATAGACCTTACTCCGTTTTGCTCTTTGATGAAGTTGAAAAAGCTCATCCAGATATTTTCAACGTTCTTCTTCAAGTTTTGGATGATGGGGTGCTGACAGATTCTCGCGGTCGCAAAGTTGACTTCACGAATACTATTATTATCATGACTAGCAATTTAGGTGCAACAGCACTTCGAGATGATAAGACTGTAGGTTTTGGTGCTCGAGATATTAGCCAAGATCACCAAGCTATGGAAAAACGTATTTTAGAAGAACTAAAGAAAGCTTATCGTCCTGAATTTATTAATCGAATTGATGAAAAGGTTGTTTTCCACAGTTTAACTCAAGATGATATGCAACAAGTAGTGAGGATTATGGTGAAACCGTTAGTTGCTGCCTTAGAAGAAAAGGGAATTGCTCTAAAATTCCAGCCGTCAGCACTTAAATACCTATCTGAAAAAGGTTATGATATTGAAATGGGAGCTCGTCCTCTTCGAAGAACGATTCAAACAGAAGTTGAGGATAAATTGTCAGAGTTACTCCTTTCGGGACAGTTAGCTTCTGGAAATAAATTAAAAGTTGGTTTAACTAAAGGTAAAATAAAATGTGACATAGAATAAAATAAAGAGAGAGTTTAGTTAAAAACTAGACTCTTTTTTCTTGACTATTTTTGACCAAGTGATAAAATAGTAAACAGATCTAGCACTCTATATAAAAGAGTGCTAAAAATAATAAAATTCAATTTATTGGAGGTAATACTCATGTTAAAACCATTAGGTGATCGTGTGGTCGTTAAATTTAATGAAGAGCAAGAAAAAACAGTCGGAGGCTTTGTTCTTGCTGGAGCACAAAAAGAGTCAACAAGAAAAGCTAAGGTTGTAGCTGTTAGCGAAACTGGTATACGAACTATCACTGGTGAGCTTGTACCACCGTCTGTTAAGATTGGTCAAGAGGTTTTAGTTGAAAGCGGACATGATTTAGAAGTAACCTTTAATGAAGAAAAAGTTTCTATCATTAGAGAGTCAGATATTATTGCAATTATTACTGAATAAATAGTCTCCTCATTATAATAGTTACAGAAAGAAGGATTTATATGGCAAAAGATATTAAATTTTCAGCAGATGCGCGTGCAGCAATGGTACGTGGTGTAGATATTTTAGCAGATACAGTTAAGGTTACCTTGGGACCAAAAGGCCGTAATGTTGTACTTGAAAAAGCCTTTGGCTCACCTCTAATCACCAATGATGGGGTAACCATTGCTAAAGAAATTGAATTGGAAGATCACTTCGAAAATATGGGTGCAAAACTGGTTTCAGAAGTAGCATCAAAAACTAACGATATTGCTGGTGATGGAACCACCACTGCGACAGTTTTAACACAGGCTATTGTTCGTGAAGGCTTGAAAAACGTGACTGCAGGAGCTAACCCAATCGGTATTCGTCGTGGGATTGAAAAAGCTACTTCAGCAGCTGTTGGAGAGTTGAAAACAATTGCACAACCTGTTACTGGTAAAGAAGCTATTGCTCAAGTAGCAGCTGTATCATCACGTTCAGAAAAAGTCGGTGAATACATTTCAGAAGCTATGGAACGTGTTGGAAATGATGGAGTTATCACAATTGAAGAGTCACGCGGTATGGAGACTGAGCTTGAAGTAGTTGAAGGTATGCAGTTTGACCGTGGTTACTTGTCACAATACATGGTGACTGACAATGAGAAGATGGTTGCTGATCTTGAAAATCCATTTATTCTAATAACAGATAAGAAAATTTCAAATATTCAAGAAATCCTACCATTACTAGAAGAAGTTCTTAAAACAAGTCGCCCATTGCTTATTGTTGCTGACGATGTGGATGGAGAAGCATTACCAACTCTTGTTTTGAACAAAATCCGTGGAACATTTAACGTTGTGGCTGTGAAAGCCCCAGGATTTGGTGATCGTCGTAAAGCTATGTTAGAAGATATTGCTATTTTAACTGGTGGAACAGTAATTACAGAAGATTTAGGACTGGAGCTTAAGGATGCGACAATTGCTGCGCTTGGACAGGCTGCTAAAGTAACTGTTGACAAGGATTCTACAGTCATTGTTGAGGGCTCTGGCTCTGCTGAAGCGATTGCTAACCGTGTGGGACTAATCAAATCACAGTTAGAAACAACAACTTCAGACTTTGATCGTGAGAAATTACAAGAACGTTTAGCTAAATTGGCAGGTGGTGTCGCAGTTATTAAAGTAGGTGCTGCAACAGAAACAGAATTAAAAGAAATGAAATTGCGCATTGAAGATGCTTTAAACGCTACTCGTGCAGCAGTAGAAGAAGGTATTGTTAGTGGTGGTGGAACAGCACTTGTGACGGTTATTGAAAAAGTCGCTGCGCTTGACTTAACAGGAGATGAGGCGACCGGACGTAATATTGTTCTTCGTGCACTTGAAGAGCCGGTTCGTCAAATTGCTTATAATGCTGGCTTTGAAGGTTCGGTTATTATTGACAAGTTAAAAAATAGCCCAGTAGGAACTGGTTTTAATGCTGCAAGTGGTGAATGGGTTGACATGATTGAAACAGGCATTATCGATCCTGTGAAAGTGACACGTTCTGCACTTCAAAATGCAGCATCAGTTGCAAGTTTAATATTGACTACTGAAGCGGTTGTAGCCAATAAACCAGAACCAGCAGCTCCAGCGATGCCAGCCGGAATGGATCCAAGCATGATGGGTGGCATGATGTAAAGTTAGAAGATACGTTAAAAAGGTAGCAAAGATTAAGTTTCTTGCTGCTTTTTTAATTTGTTGAAAAATTATAGCAAAACCTTTTGTAAATTAATACTTATATGCTACAATCAGGTTAAGGAATATTAAAAAGAGGTTACAAAAGGGAGGATTAGGAGAATGTTTAGGGATAAAAAAGAAGTTTTTAGCATCCGCAAAACGGTGCTGGGGGTTGGTAGTATCTTATTAGGGGTGATGCTAACAACCCAGGTTGTCGGTGCAGAGGAGACTACTGGACTAGTGACATCGACGTCACCAACAAGTTTGGTAACGACAGCACCTGCTGTTACAAACTCAACTAGTACTACTGCAACAACACCTTTAGCTACTAGTGGAACAGTTACATCATCTGGAACAACGACTTTAGCAGTACCGATGATTCCAACTGTTACGGAAACGGTTATTTCTAGTCCGATCCGATATGTTTCAGATCCTAGCCAAGCTGTGGGTTACCGACAAATCCAGACTCAAGGTGTGGATGGTAAATTAATTACCACTCAGACAGGAGCTTTAGATGCTAATGGTAATCCAGTAATTACGGTTCAGCGGATTGAGCCAACCGAAACAGTCATTGTTTTAGGAACCAAGCCGACGACTACGGTAACCTCGACGACACCAGCTACTACTGTTTACAGTGTTGATGTTACAAAACCTGTGGGGACAGATCTTGTCATTCCTGCGGTTGATGGCAGTACCAGTACAACTACTACATATAAGATAGAGACAGAAACCACAGCTCCCACAAGTCCAGCTGTTTATTCTGAAGCTTATAAATGGATTGACCAGCCTTTTTACCATGTTGATTCTACACAGGCATTGCCTAGTGACCGAATTGCTGTAGATAGTCTTTTTGTGCCTATGCCAGCTTTACCAGCTGACTTTAATAGAAGTGAAAGCACTGTTAGGGAGTATGCTCAGTATGCTGAAAACTACATGTACGACTACATCCCTGTTACGAATGCTGATGGTTCAACTACTCGAACACGTGTGGTTCGACCTGTAACAAGTGAAATGCTAGATCCAACTAACTCCCAACTTAGAGCAACACTTGGCTTATCAGATGATAATACATTTTATGCTCGACTGTTGCAAGCGAGTAAAGATGATTTGTGGAATACTTCGGCTCAAGATTACGGACTAGAGTTGGTACCAGAAAATTTGACAAGCTCTAGTGATGATTTTTTAAGATATAACAATAGTAATATTATTAATGATGCTTTATATGCAGATATTAAAGCTGATTATCAACGAGCACAGCTGGCTTATAATCAATTAACAGCACTAGGCACCTTAACTGCTGAGCAACAAGCTGATATGGATTTGATGACCAGACAATTTGATTCCTTAACACGTCGCTATAATAACTACCGAGATAGTGTCAAGATTGATGTGGATTATAGCCATACAGCTATGCCTGATGATCAAAAGCAGGATTTTGAAGCAAGGCTACAGTCTCTCCCTTTAGAAATTCAGCGTGTTATTGCTAATTTGGTTATCTATGATGGGGAAATTCCTGGTATGGGAGCAACTACACTTGGTTTAGCTAGTTCCGCAGATCAATCTATCTCTTTGAAGTATGTGTCTAATAATACTGAATTGTTAGCGACTGTTTTGCATGAGATGACTCATATTATTGATTTCAAAAGTGGTCTTTATATGGAAACCTCTGATCGCAATACTGATAACACGATTGACACTGTCATGGCTCTTTCGGACACAACGGAATTCTTAGATGTTTACCATACTTATTTTGATCGCCCAGATGTGTGGTCATATTACAGAGATAATAGTGAGGAAGCATTTGCTGAAGGGCTAAGCCAATACATCATGCATCGTTTATACGGTACTCCTTATGATACATTTGTTGCCAACCCGCTTACAGGGGATGCATATATGCCTGGAAATGGAAGTGGGTATAGTCCATTTGCTGCGTCAGAGTATTATTTTGCTAGTCTTTATCATAAATTGTTTGACTATCCAAGAACTGCTCGAGTTGTACCTTACTTAGTCACAGACACGGTGACCGCACCGGTCAATGGTCGAGTTATTTATGGTGCAATGCCGGTTGAAACTACAGTGTCAACACCTTATAAAACGATTTATGCGGGCGATATGACTTTAGCTTATGATCCTACGGGGCAAAGTAATATCATAAAAGAAGGTGTAAATGGGTCAGAAACAACTAGAACCACCTATACACTTGACAGTAATAATCAATTAGTTGCAACTGAGTCAGTTGTTTCTTCTAGCATAGCTAAAGATCAAGTCATTATTAAGGGAATTAAACCGGTAGCTAGTGATAAACAAGTGGCTATGACTGTTGTTTACCAAGAAGTGAAGGACCGTTCGCTTGGTGATTGGCAAGTTAAGGTAGTTGATGCTGGACAAGATGGTCTTGTGAGGTTGACAACAACTTATAGTCTTGATCCAGTGACTGGTGTTATCACACCATCTACTAAGGAAATTCTTATAGCGCAAATGCGTCCAATGATTATACAATATCAAGTAGGTACGTCGCAGTCGAGTCCGATTGCTTATCAGGTTCAGTATGTTAATGATCCTCATATTCCCCTTGGAACTCAGGTAATTCTTAATCCAGGACGAGAAGGATCATCCACAGTGAGTGTGGTCTCATACCATTTTGTTCAAGATGGTCCTAATAGTCGATTTGAATCCATTGTTTATAGTAGCCCAGTAGTTGTAGCTGCTCAAGATCGAGTGATTGCGGTTGGTTCAAAACTTACTGTAGTGGCTCCTAAGTCAGAGATTTCTGAGATAGGAATCGTTAGTAAAGAAACTCAAGAGCCGATGGTCCAGGTTGGATCAACAAAAGCTCCAGTCCTTAAAGAGATGAATCAAGAGCCCTTAAAATCAACTTTACCAACTACTGGTGATGATGATAATTTCTTTATGACAGTGATTTCTAGCATTTTATTATTTGGATTAGGGTTAAAACTCAAGAAAAAAGATATTATCTAAACAAAAATAGCGCTCCTGAAGATCAGGGGCGCTATTAAACTTATGAAAAAAGGGTTAGGATGCCTATAGATTAAACATCTTAACTTAAATAAAGCTTAAAAGTACCTAAAGTCTACTTATTTTTTTACTTTATTATCTCTACTTTTAGGGCTTTCTTTTTCGAGCTTAGATTCAATTTCTTTAAGACGTTTAAAAGTCTTTTCAGCACGATTCATAGAGTCTTGGTTGGCTTTTTCTTGAGCAGCTTTAGGATTGCTTGTAATTAATTTGGAAACTTCTTTATCTGTTGTTTCTTGCTCTACCATCCAGGTTTTTTCGAGCTTTTTCATCTCGTCAATAACTTCAGTGCCAAATTTCTTAGGATTAGCAGCAACCATATCATTAATATGTGATACAGTCCAATACCAAGAGTCTTTGTTATATTTAGTACTGTTTTCATGATATGCTTTGTAAGTTTGGTTGATGTTACCTAGATAAGGTAAATATGGAGCATTTCTTGGACTTCCAATAGATAGCCACATGACACCACCCCCCATTTCAGCAGGAATGTCATGCTTAAGTTGGAAAATATGTGCTTCCATCACATTTGGATTTGAAATGGGATAGGCGTAACCTTTTACTGCTTCTTTTGATTTAGGTTTTCCTTTACCATCTAGTTCCATTTGATCCAGAGGTTTTAAGTCTAGACCTTCAAAGCGATTACGTTGTAATTTAATAGCATCTTCTAAGGTGAATTTTTTAGCAGTACTTTGTAATAATTCAAAATTATCATCTTTATAAGTGACCTTAGAATCAGGGTCTAGAGATTTAATACCTGAGTACGAGCGTGATCGGTTGGCATCATCCATTTTGGGGTTGTAGGATCGTGCGATATGGAACTGTCCGTCCACCTCTTTATAGGATCCAGCTTCCTTTGCAACCTTTTTAACATCAGCAGATGCAATAGTGTTTTCTTTATCGTCGAAATTGACATGGCCTAGGTAGAAAGTATTTGGAAAGACAGCAAATTTATCGTTTGGAAATTTAATGGCTACATATTGGTGCCCTGACAGAATTTCCATATACCAAACGCCATCTTTATCAGCGATAGTAACGATATTACCTTCAGCTGCCCCTTTTTCTTTAACGATTTTTGCGATGAGCTGGACTCCTTCTTTAGCTGTTTTTACGCTAGGGAGAATGACGGAGGCCATTGAAGACTCTGCTAAACCATTTTTAACATAGGGATCTTTTTTTAAAATCTTGTCGTTTGCAGAAGCGGAGACTGTGGCAGACATAGAGACACCGTGCTCGCTAAAGCCAGCTTCATCAAAGACTCCTTGTTCTGGGGTAACGTCAGGAACAGCTGTATACTTAAAGGAATGACTCGGTAGTGGGTATTCAAATCCATTAGCTTTGTCCTTCCACATCTCTCCTTTTTTGTGATCTTTTGCATCTCTGACAATAAACGTCTTGTTATGGTTTGGCTCTAAATCCTCTGTTCGGCCGTAAAGAGTTGAACCGTCTCTTGTTAAGTCTTTACCAATGATGAATCCTGTACAAGCGTCAACAGATGAATAACAACCAAGAGCAGCTAAAAATGTTGCCGCTGTGAGAGTGAATTTTT
Source organism: Streptococcus porcinus (assembly GCF_900475415.1). Lineage (NCBI taxonomy): Bacteria > Bacillati > Bacillota > Bacilli > Lactobacillales > Streptococcaceae > Streptococcus > Streptococcus porcinus. The sequence goes on along the minus strand of NZ_LS483388.1, from coordinate 1,928,010 downwards.
TTGTGTTCATAATAATCCTCCGAAATTGTGTGCGCTTCCAATAGTATTATATGCTACAAAAAAAATAAATTCAATCATTTACCGATATTGAAGGATTTCACAAACTCTCTAAAAATTTAACAAGTACAATGTTTTTAATATTTTGGATTTTTTAGGAGAATACTTATAAATTTGGTATAATAAAGAGTAGTTCGTAGTGAAAGGGATACCAATATGAAACAATTTTTTAAAAAGAAATGGATCAAAATTAGCTTTAGCTTACTAGGTTTACTGTTTTTAGGTGTTATCGCTTTTGGTAGTTTCTATTATTCAAAAGCTAATGTCATCAATCGTTACGCGAAAGCAAGGAGTCTCTCAACAGGTTCTGTATTTGAGAATATTAAAGAGTATCTAATTTGGTCAGATACCAATGAAAAGATCACTAATGATGAGGCAAATTTTGCTCATTTTACTCGTCTGAAGAAGTCAGAAATCGATCAGGTTAAAAAGCATCTAAGTGAGGCAGACACATCTGATTCTATATACCTTAAGGCAAAGGGTCGCCATTTTGGTATTTTCCCTGCCTATTATATCGCTATGAAACCAATGTCTTTGACTATAAAAACGAATCTTCCTAATGAAGATATTTTATTAAACCAGAAAATGGTAGCACATTCTGATTCTGACCACTTTTCGACAGAATTAAAACGACTGCCGATTGCTGATTATAAAGCTAGTATCAATGGCAACTATAAGGGAAGAAAAGTTGTTATTAGTAAAAAATATGATGGGAAAAATCAGATTTTAGATTTATCGGTAACGTTTAAGAATTTCACCGTTAGCAGTAATTTAGTTGATGGCGATTTATATTTTGACGATAGTCGGATTGGTAGCTTGAAAGATGGCATTTACGATGTTAAAGATTACCCAGTGACCCATTCTGCGCAAGCTTATGTAAAAAAGACTTTTCCGGATGGAGAACTAACCTCTAAAAAAGTTAGACTGGATGATATTCGAGAAGATTCAAGCATCACCTTAGATGTGGACAATTTATTAGCTAAAGATAAAGCTGGACAATATTTACTATCAGCTTTTGATCAATTGATGATCTATACAAGTACTCGTCAGGACTCAACGAAACTGAATGATGTTTTTGAAAACGGTGCTAACAATAGCTTTTATAAAGGATTGAAAGAAAGTATTAAAGCTAAGCTTGAAACAGACAAGCGTAAGGCTTCTAGTTTTGCTATTCCAAATGTAGTTTTAAGTGGTTTGACTCAAGTTGGAAAAGAGGCATATCTAATTGATTTTATTGCAAATTATGACTATACCTATAACAAGGATACAGATCCTACGAAGGGATCTTCAGGTCACATTCTTCAAGATATCACTGGTAAAATGACCTTGAAAAAATCAGGGGATAAGTATATCGTTAGTGAAGCTGGTGATAAAAACATTACAGTAACTAGTGAGAAAAATCAAATTAAAGCACCTTCGCCTTTACCAGAAGGTATGGCTGGTATTTGGAAAGGTACTAAGGATGATGTTACTTATACTATGATTATTGATGAGGATGGTACTATAACGCGTAAAACTACCTATAAAGATCCTAAGAGAAAAGAAGAAACATCAAGTGCTAAGATTAGCAAGGCTGAAGAAAAATCTCCAGGTGACTATCGCTTAAGCTTCTCCTCTGGAACTGGTGAAATTGTGATTATCGGAGGAGGGATTGGTGGTATGAACATAAAATACGAATATGGTTTCCATCTTGATGGTGATCGTTTAACATCAATTATATGGCAAACCGGTTTGGATAAAGAGTTTGACTACAGTAAAACGGCTTCTGGTTTAACGCTAACACGTCAATAAAAAGGACTCCTAAGGGAGTCCTTTTTCAAAGGTTTCTGACTTGGCATCAATCACAATTGTTTCAAGTGTTAGCGGATGTTTGAAATAGAGTTGATGAGCATGTAACATGAGGCGCTGTGAGGTAGTTTGTTGATGATATAAAGGATCACCGATAATAGGATGGCCAATATGTGATAAGTGAACTCGAATCTGGTGCGTTCGACCAGTCTTTAAGGAGCAATCAACTAAACTGAATTTAGGCCTATAAGCTTTTAACCGTTTTACATGCGTTATGGCTTTTTGACCATTCTTTAAATCAACTACTCGTTTTCTTCGGTCGTGGCGATGGCGCCCGATTGGAAACCGTAGGGTTGTATCCTTGTTCTCAATTATCCCATCAATCAAAGCCCAGTAGTTCCTGCCAATTTCACGATTCTCAAGTAAGCGATTCATAATGGGAAGAATAAATGGGTTCTTGGCAAAGATAATAGCTCCACTTGTTTCCATATCTAAACGATGAATAATGTAGCAGGTTTGACCTACAAAAGCGGAGACATGGTTGAGAAGAGCTAGTTCATTTGGTTCGTTTCCGTGAGTCTTCATTCCCTCGGATTTATTAACCACAATAAGGTGAGAATCTTGATAAAGGCACTCCACTAAGTCTGGGTTGCCAAAAGGAATTCTTTTTTGAGGATAATCATCCGAATCAAAATTTAAACTGATTTCATCACCTTTTGTAACCAAATCCTGCCAAGTTACCAATTGCTGGTTAACTAGGACATGCTTCTTCGTCCTTAAAAAATGGCGGATTTTTCGAGGGATTAATAGTTTAGTTTCTAATAATTCTTTCACAGTCATTTGTGAGTAAGGGTTGATAAAAGTGACTGTAAAGCTCTCGAGACTATTTGTTTGGATTTTCATTGAGCCAATCGTGATACTTTTCAATAAGATTTATAGCCATCTGGGTTGCTAAAGCAGCGGAGAAGGCTTCAGTACCCTCACGTTCATCATTTGCGACTTCCATCTTTGTTTCTTCGTAAATAGCTTTTAAGCTATCAGCAGATAAGGTTTCTTTAAAGGCCTCAAATCTTTTCATAAATGTTACCATGTTCTTTCTAAATATTTATTATAAGATATAGTACCATTATAGCATGTTTCTTTGTTTTGGATGACTGGAAACCGTGTACCTACCTTTTAAGTTGGGTTAACGGTAGTCTTTGTCTTTTAGGATAAAAAGAAGTATTTTTAATTTTTTTGATATAGGATTTCCTTAATAAATTGGTATAATAAGTAAAAACTGATTAGTAAAAAAGGATACCTAATGAAAACTATTAGACGTTACGATGTAAATGAAGAATCTGCTCACACAGGGCTTGTGGAAGCAGGTGATTTTTATTTTTTGAATTTTTGCACTGGAAATGTCGGACAACCAATTGAAGACCAGATTAATGGTGCTTTCGATGAAATGGAACGACGTCTCGGATTGGTTGGTTTAAGTTTAGAAGCAGTTGTTAAAATGGATTGTCTGTTTCGTGATGTCTGGAATCTTCCAATTTTAGAAAAAGTGATAAAAGAGCGATTTAATGGCAAATACCCAGCTCGTAAATCTATTCAAACAGAGTTTGCTCAAGATGGAGGGCCTGAGGGTTTGCTCTTCCAAGTTGATGGAATTGCCTATTCTAAACCTGTTCAAACTGGTTCAAACTAGAACTTGACTGCCCATAGTGGTATAATAACACTATGACACTTTTAGAATTACTTGAAAAGAAGTTTTTACCCAAAAAATATGCGGAAAAACAAAAAGAACGAGAAGCCTACAAAATTTCTGATGGTTTAACTGAAGAATCTCAGACAGCTAGCCAAGGAGAGTTAGCAAAAGCCTCCTTTCACAGGAGGCGGGGGCTCTCAGGGAACTCACAAAAACAAGAGCCTGCTTGGAAGCAGAAGTTGGAGGCTATCTTGCCCTCTCCTCGAAATCCAATTAGGCGTTTTTGGCGTCGGTATCATATTGGAAAAATTTTCCTGATTGTCATTGGGACGCTTGTTTTAGCGATAGGATCATATCTTTTTTACTTATCCAAGACGGCCAAGGTTTCAGATTTACAGAATGCATTAAAGGCAACAACTGTTATTTATGACAATAAAGCAGAGTATGCAGGAAGTTTATCAGGTCAAAAAGGAACTTATGTAGAGTTGGATGCTATTTCTGACAATCTTGAGAATGCTGTTATTGCAACTGAGGATCGCACTTTTTATGAAAATAACGGTATTAACCTTAGCCGTTTCTTACTGGCAGTTGCTACTGCGGGACATTTTGGTGGTGGCTCAACAATTACGCAACAATTAGCAAAGAATGCTTATCTTTCCCAAGATCAAACAATTAAACGTAAAGCGCGTGAATTTTTCTTAGCTTTAGAATTAACCAAAAAGTACAGTAAAAAAGAAATTTTAACCATGTACCTCAATAATTCTTACTTTGGGAATGGGATTTGGGGTGTCGAAGACGCCAGTCGAAAGTACTTTGGAACAAGCGCAGCGAATTTGACGTTAGATGAGGCGGCCACTTTGGCAGGAATGCTGAAGGGTCCAGAAATTTATAATCCTCTTTATTCTATTAAGAATGCGACTAATCGGCGAGATACCGTTTTATCTGTCATGGTTGATGCTGGTAAGATTACCAAGCAACAGGCCCAAGAAGCTAAGTCTATTGGTATTGGTAATCGTTTAGCAGACACTTATGTTGGCAAATCAGATGACTATAAATACCCATCCTATTTTGATGCAGTTATTAATGAAGCTATCTCTACTTATGGTATTTCAGAAAAGGACTTGGTTAATAATGGTTATAAAATTTACACTGAATTAGACCAGAATTACCAAACAGGTATGCAAACGACTTTCAATACGGCTAATCTTTTTCCTGTTTCCGCTTACGATGGGACAAGTGCTCAAGGCGCTAGTGTTGCGTTAGACCCTAAAACTGGCGGTGTTCGTGGACTTGTAGGAAGGGTTAATGCTGATGGTAAGCAAGAGTTTCGTAGTTTCAACTATGCTACACAAGCAAAACGTAGCCCAGCTTCTTCCATTAAACCGTTGATTGTCTACGCCCCTGCCATAGCTTCTGGTTGGTCTATAGATAAGCTCTTACCAAATACAGTTCGTGATTTTGGTGACTATAAACCTCATAACTATGGAAATTATGAGTCGGAAGATGTGCCAATGTATCAAGCCTTAGCTAATTCTTATAATATCCCAGCTGTTGCAACGGTTAAGGATTTGGGGATTGATAAGGCCATAGCTTATGGTAAAAAATTTGGCTTAGATATGCCTTCTTCTAGTAAAGAATTAGGAATTGCTTTAGGTGGTAGTATTACGACGAATCCACTTGAAATGGCTCAGGCTTATTCGGCATTTGCTAATAATGGAGTGATGCACAAAGCTCACTTTATTACTAAAATTGAAACTGCAAGCGGGAAAGTTGTCAAAGAGCACTCGGATCAATCCAAACGTGTCATTGGTCAATCTGTTGCTGATAAGATGACCAGTATGATGTTGGGAACGTTTTCAAACGGCTCTGCTGTTAATGCTAATGTCTATGGCTATACCTTAGCTGGTAAGACAGGGACCACAGAAACAGATTTTAATCCAGATTTATCAGGTGACCAATGGGTTATTGGGTATACCCCAGACGTTGTTATTAGTCAGTGGATAGGCTTTAATAAGACAGATGAGCATCATTATTTATCAGACTCGAGCGCCGGAACAGCCTCAGCAATCTTTAGTACGCAGGCCTCTTATATTTTACCTTATACTAAAGGTAGTCAGTTTAAGGTCGATAACGCCTATGCTGCCAATGGTATTTCGGCGGTCTATGGAATAAATGAAACAAGTACTGAAACTGCTCAAGATTCTCATGATATTATCGATAATCTTAGAAAATCAGCTGAAGATGCTTCAAAATCAATTTCTGATGCAGTCAATAACTATGGCTTAAAAGAGAAAGCAAAAAGTATATGGGATGGGATTGTTGACTATTTTAGATAGCTTGCGCAATTGAATAATTCGTGTTAGAATATCTCTACGGAGGGCGCTATGGCACAGAAAAAAGCAAGCCTAGCCTGTGTCGAGTGTGGGAGCCGAAACTATTCAATTGGGGTTAGTAGTACGCCTAAAGCGACACGACTAGAAGTAAATAAATTTTGTAAACATTGTAAAAAGTATACGTTACATAAAGAAACACGTTAGGAGAGTCTGATGGGATTTATCAGTGGTATTTTTACATTATTGAAAGATACAACCTGGCCAAATAGAAAACAACGTTGGAAAGATTTTATTGCAGTACTTGAATACACTGCATTCTTTACTATTATTATTTTCATTTTTGACCACCTATTATCTAAAGGTATCTTATCAATAATTACCTATTTTAACTAAAACAAGGCCGACATCCTTCGGCTTTTTTTGTTTGCATTCAGGAAATCATTGACAGGACTAGGGACTTGGATTATAATGAGGGTAACGAAATCATTCCAAAAGCCGTCTTAGGCTTTTTTCTGATGAAAGGAAAATATATGTTAGACTCATTTGATAAGGGTTGGTTTGTGCTTCAAACTTATTCTGGTTATGAAAATAAAGTGAAAGAAAACCTCTTGCAACGTGCTCAAACCTACAATATGTTAGACAATATTCTACGTGTTGAGATTCCTACACAAACAGTGAATATTGAAAAAAATGGTCAAACCAAAGAAGTTGAAGAAAATCGCTTCCCTGGATACGTTTTAGTGGAAATGGTTATGACGGATGAAGCTTGGTTTGTTGTTCGTAATACGCCAAATGTTACAGGATTTGTTGGTTCTCACGGGAACCGTTCAAAACCAACCCCGTTACTTGAAGAAGAGATTCGTTCAATCCTCCTTTCAATGGGACAAACGATTGATGTCTTCGACACTAATATCAAAGAAGGTGATGTTGTTCAAATCATTGATGGGGCCTTCATGGGACAAGAAGGTCGAGTTGTTGAGATTGAGAACAATAAGGTTAAATTAACGCTTAATATGTTTGGTTCTGAAACCATTGCCGAAGTTGAGCTATATCAGATTGCAGAGTTGCAATAATGATATGTGATAAAAATTAGAAAAATCAAGTGCTAGATATGTAGTCTAGTGCTTTTTTGTTTAAAACTGACATTTTTTTGTAATGTAATTAATAAACAAATACAATAAACCAATATTGATTTAATGAAAATAAAAAGTTATAATATCATTAGCCTTATGTTTAGAAAAAGGTTATAAAAATTATCTTTAAATAAGAAAAGGAGTTGAAATGAAAGAAAATAAGCGTATGAAATACTACCTCAGAAAATCTGCCTACGGTTTAGCAGCTGTTTCTGTGGCTGTCTTAGCAGGGGGAAGCGTTGTATCAGCGCATGAAGTAAGTAACGATCCATCACCAGTAGTGGCAAAAGAAAATTCTGAAAAAAATGAAGAAGCCAAAAAAGAAGAGACATTAGAATCTGCTAAAGAAAAGTCGAAAAAGGTTGAAAAAGTTGATAAAGAGGTTCAATTAGAAACTGCTAAAAAGGACGCTTTAGAGGAGTTAGAAGCATTAGGAGCTAGTAGTTTAATAAAAAAAATAGCAGATTCTGCAAAAACAATTGAAGGTCTAGAAGAATTCTTGAAGCAAACGCTACCAAGTTTAAGAGCAATCCACAAAGATAAGTTAGAAGAAGAACTTAAACGCGAAGTAGCCGAAGAACATCCTGAAATTCTTGAAAATGAGGAAGAAGGAAAAGTTGAAAATACGGAAGATAAGAATTCGGAAAGTGAAGCTGTTCAACCAGAAAAACCAGAAACAGAAGTAGAGACAACTGATTCCGATACAGAAAACTCAGGAGAAACAACTGAGCCACATACAGAAGAAATGGTTGAATCACTTACAAAAGATACAACCGAAACAGTTGATAACGAAAAAGAACAAGAAAAAGCAAAACAAAACGAGGTGGCTCAAGAAACAAATCGTCCACAAGAAACAAAGAGAATTGCGGAAAGTGCGGCACCACAAGCAATGCCACGATCAGATAAAGCATCTCATTACGCATCAACTTTACCTGTAACTGGTGAAGATAACAGCCCAATCTTAACAGCAATTGCAATGTCTGTTATAGCAGCTTCAGGTATGGTAGCA
>NZ_LS483388.1:0-72500 GCF_900475415.1 Streptococcus porcinus | reverse complement strand
CACTCCCCTCCCGGGGTGCTTTTCACCTTTCCCTCACGGTACTGGTTCACTATCGGTCACTAGAGAGTATTTAGGGTTGGGAGATGGTCCTCCCAGATTCCGACGAGATTTCGCGTGTCTCGCCGTACTCAGGATACTGCTAGGGCTCAATTCAATTTTAAATACGAGGCTATTACTCTCTTTGGCTTACCTTCCCAGGTAATTCTTCTATTAAATTAAAGTCCCACGTCGCAGTCCTACAACCCCGAGGAGTAAACTCCTCGGTTTGCCCTCCTGCCGTTTCGCTCGCCGCTACTAAGGCAATCGCGTTTGCTTTCTCTTCCTGCAGCTACTTAGATGTTTCAGTTCACTGCGTCTTCCTTCTCATGACCTTTATAGTCATGGATACTAACCATTAGTTAGTGGGTTCCCCCATTCGGACATCTCTGGATCAGCGCTTACTTACAGCTCCCCAAAGCATTTCGTCGTTAGTCACGTCCTTCTTCGGCTTCTAGTGCCAAGGCATCCACCGTGCGCCCTTATTAACTTAACCTTATTCCAGTCTTTCGACCTTCTTATTTTTTTTAATATGTTCGCGTTTATCTTTTTTTCGGTTTATTTCTTGTTACTTTTCTACAATCATTTTAATGATCGTGGAATTTGATATAGTTATTCAATTTTCAATGGACTATGTTTAGGATACAAAGCAACGCTCGCTTTAGCGAAACTTCTGTAGAAAATTAGGATTCTGACACAGTGTGCTTGCACACAAGGAAGATTATCTATTTTCCTAGGAAGTTAGTTGCGTGTTCAACTTCACTTATTATTAAGTTTAGGTGGACTTATATCCTATGGAGCCTAGCGGGATCGAACCGCTGACCTCCTGCGTGCAAAGCAGGCGCTCTCCCAGCTGAGCTAAGGCCCCGACTAATAAACTGGTTGTTACATTATTAGTGGTGGTACTATTCTATTACGTGAAGCTTAATTGTATTCAAACTAAAATCTTTTTCATACAGATTTCTTAACGTTCTCATAACTTAAATAAGACCTCTCAAAACTAAATAAGACAAGACCAAACGTCTTCCATTTCCTTAGAAAGGAGGTGATCCAGCCGCACCTTCCGATACGGCTACCTTGTTACGACTTCACCCCAATCATCTATCCCACCTTAGGCGGCTGGCTCCTAAATGGTTACCTCACCGACTTCGGGTGTTACAAACTCTCGTGGTGTGACGGGCGGTGTGTACAAGGCCCGGGAACGTATTCACCGCGGCGTGCTGATCCGCGATTACTAGCGATTCCGACTTCATGTAGGCGAGTTGCAGCCTACAATCCGAACTGAGATTGGCTTTAAGAGATTAGCTTGCCGTCACCGGCTTGCGACTCGTTGTACCAACCATTGTAGCACGTGTGTAGCCCAGGTCATAAGGGGCATGATGATTTGACGTCATCCCCACCTTCCTCCGGTTTATTACCGGCAGTCTCGCTAGAGTGCCCAACTTAATGATGGCAACTAACAATAGGGGTTGCGCTCGTTGCGGGACTTAACCCAACATCTCACGACACGAGCTGACGACAACCATGCACCACCTGTCACTTCTGCTCCGAAGAGAAAGCCTATCTCTAGGCCGGTCAGAAGGATGTCAAGACCTGGTAAGGTTCTTCGCGTTGCTTCGAATTAAACCACATGCTCCACCGCTTGTGCGGGCCCCCGTCAATTCCTTTGAGTTTCAACCTTGCGGTCGTACTCCCCAGGCGGAGTGCTTAATGCGTTAGCTCCGGCACTAAGCCCCGGAAAGGGCCTAACACCTAGCACTCATCGTTTACGGCGTGGACTACCAGGGTATCTAATCCTGTTTGCTCCCCACGCTTTCGAGCCTCAGCGTCAGTTACAGACCAGAGAGCCGCTTTCGCCACCGGTGTTCCTCCATATATCTACGCATTTCACCGCTACACATGGAATTCCACTCTCCCCTTCTGCACTCAAGTTTGACAGTTTCCAAAGCGAACTATGGTTAAGCCACAGCCTTTAACTTCAGACTTATCAAACCGCCTGCGCTCGCTTTACGCCCAATAAATCCGGACAACGCTCGGGACCTACGTATTACCGCGGCTGCTGGCACGTAGTTAGCCGTCCCTTTCTGGTTAGTTACCGTCACGTAATGGATTTTCCACTCCCATTACCGTTCTTCTCTAACAACAGAGCTTTACGATCCGAAAACCTTCTTCACTCACGCGGCGTTGCTCGGTCAGGGTTCCCCCCATTGCCGAAGATTCCCTACTGCTGCCTCCCGTAGGAGTCTGGGCCGTGTCTCAGTCCCAGTGTGGCCGATCACCCTCTCAGGTCGGCTATGTATCGTCGCCTTGGTGAGCCTTTACCTCACCAACTAGCTAATACAACGCAGGTCCATCTCATAGTGGAGCAGTTGCCCCTTTTAAGTAGATGACATGGGTCTTCTACTTTCATGCGGTATTAGCTATCGTTTCCAATAGTTATCCCCCGCTATAAGGTAGGTTACCTACGCGTTACTCACCCGTTCGCAACTCATTAGACTGGTGCAAGCACCTGTCCTCTGCGTTCTACTTGCATGTATTAGGCACGCCGCCAGCGTTCGTCCTGAGCCAGGATCAAACTCTCATTTTAGTTTGAACTTTCTCGTTCTTTCTGTCGCTGACAGATTTATTGCTTTTGCTTGACGGGTAATATGTCTTGCATATCACCCTCACGTTTGGTTTTTCTTGTCTTATTCAGTTCTCAAAGGTCTTGCATCTCTTACGAGACAACTATTTTATTCTATCAGCTATCTCCTGCTTTGTCAATAACTTTTTTCAGTTTATTTGACTCTGATGATAACTGTGCTGCTCTTTTAGCAACTTTATTAGTATACCTACCTTTTGTCTCTTTGTCAAGGTCTTTTTTTAAAATTTTTAAATTATTTTATAAGCTATTTAAAAGCCAATTTAAGACAGTTCTGTTCAAGATAGTCCATTAGGTATTAGTAAGCTCCCAAGAGCCCTTCATGGACTTTTTAGGCATAACAAAACGCCTGCTTGCGAAATCCCTCTAAAACTAGACGTATTTCGTAAACAAGCGTTACCCTAACAATATGATGAGTGTTCCCGCTAGGAATTCTTCCTAGCGGTAGACCAGAGCTAGACTAAGAACGAAATAAAGGACGTTCCACCATCATAACACTCAACAAAATTGATAAAAATTATACTAATTCAATAATTGCCATTGGAGCAGCATCTCCACGGCGTGGTTCTGTTTTAAGAATACGTGTGTATCCACCATTACGTTCAGCGTAACGAGGTGCGATATCATCAAAAAGTTTTTGAAGAGCTGTTTTAGATGAATATTTATCTGTTGCTTCATCATAGTTTTCTGATGCAATTTCATTACGTACGTAAGCAGCTGCTTGACGACGAGCATGAAGATCACCACGTTTACCTAAAGTAATCATTTTTTCAACTGTTTTACGGATTTCTTTTGCACGTGCTTCAGTTGTAACAATTGTTTCGTTGATTAATAAGTCAGTCGTTAAATCACGAAGCATTGCTTTACGTTGTGAGCTAGTGCGTCCTAGTTTACGGTAAGCCATTTTGTCCTCCTATATTATTTATCGTTTTTTAGTCCCAAACCTAAATCAGCAAGTTTAACCTTAACTTCTTCAAGACTTTTACGTCCAAGGTTGCGAACTTTCATCATTTCAGGCTCAGATTTTTCTGTTAAATCAAATACAGTGTTAATTCCTGCACGTTTTAGACAGTTATATGAGCGTACGGACAAATCAAGCTCCTCAATTGTTCGGTCAAGTACTTTTTCATCGTTCACTTTTTCAGTTTCTTTCATAACATCCGTTGCTTTTGCAACTTCTGTTAAATCTGTAAAGAGGTTCAAGTGTTCAATTAAAACTCGAGCAGACAGACCTAATGCATCTTCAGGAATGATTGTTCCATTTGTCATGATTTCAATTGTTAATTTATCAAAGCCATCATTACTACCAACACGGGCAGGCTCAACTTGATAATTAACTTTTTTAACCGGCGTGTAGATAGAATCAACAGCCAATGTTCCTACAGGTGCATCATCTTTTTTATTACCTTCTGCAGGGACATATCCACGCTTTTTAGCAACAGTCATAGTTGCTTTTAGTGAATGACCTTCAGCGATAGTAAAGAGATAATGATCTGGGTTAACAAGTTCAATGTCGCTATCTGTTAAAATGTCGCCAGCAGTTACTTCTGCAGGACCTTCAACATCAAGTTCGATCATCTTTTCGTCTTCTACGTAAGATTTTACTGCAAGCCCTTTTACATTAAGGATAATTTGCATAACATCTTCACGTACACCTGGGATTGTATCAAATTCGTGTAATACCCCATCAATTTTGATTGATGTAACTGCCGCACCTGGTAAGGAAGACAAGAGTACACGACGAAGTGAATTACCGAGAGTTGTTCCGTAACCACGTTCTAGTGGTTCGATGACAAATCTGCCGTAATCTTTATTTTCATCAATTTTTGTTATTGTTGGTTTTTCAAACTCAATCATTTTTTCACCCCTCGAAACGAAACTTGTGTACTATATAGTAATTATGATTATACACGACGACGTTTTGGAGGACGAGCACCGTTATGTGGTACAGGAGTCACGTCACGAATTGCAGTCACTTCAAGACCTGCAGCAGCAAGTGCACGAATAGCAGATTCACGACCTGAACCAGGGCCTTTTACAGTAACTTCAACAGTTTTTAGACCATGTTCTTGTGCAGATTTTGCAGCAGCTTCAGCAGCCATTTGAGCAGCAAAAGGAGTTGATTTACGAGATCCTTTGAAGCCAAGCGCACCCGCTGATGACCATGCGAGAGCATTACCATGAACATCTGTAATCATAACAATAGTGTTATTAAATGTAGCGTGAATATGGGCAACACCAGATTCGATGTTCTTTTTCACACGACGTTTACGTGTTGGTTTAGCCAATTTTTTTACCTCCTATTTTATTTTTTCTTACCAGCAATCGCAGTAGGTTTACCTTTACGAGTGCGAGCGTTGTTTTTTGTGTTTTGTCCACGGACAGGAAGTCCACGACGGTGACGAATTCCACGGTATGATCCGATTTCCATCAAGCGTTTGATGTTTAAGTTAACTTCACGACGAAGGTCACCTTCAACTTTGATTGAATCGATTTCGCGACGGATTGCATCTTCTTGGTCACTTGTTAAATCTTTAACACGGATATCTTCAGAAATACCAGCAGCAGCTAAGATTTTTTGTGATGTTGCAAGACCAATACCGTAAACATAAGTAAGTGAAATTACTACGCGTTTATCATTTGGAATATCAACTCCAGCTATACGAGCCATTTTTTCTCCTTTCTATATTATCCTTGACGTTGTTTGTGTTTTGGATTTGTTGGACAAATCACCATAACACGACCGTTACGACGAATAACTTTACAGTATTCGCAAATTGGTTTAACCGATGGTCTTACCTTCATGTTTTAATCCCTCCAATTATTTCGACTATTTAAAGCGGTATGTGATGCGTCCACGTGTTAAATCATACGGACTCATTTCTACAGTAACACGGTCACCTACTAAAATACGAATGTAATTTTTACGGATTTTCCCTGATACAGTTGCTAGAATTTGGTGCCCATTTTCTAATTCAACAGTAAACATTGCATTTGGCATCGTCTCTACAACTTTGCCTTCAATTTCAATCACGTCTTCTTTTGCCACGCAAAAGCACCCCCTAAATTTCGATTTGATGTCCTCTGAGCACAGAGGTAACAATTATAAGTCAGACTAGCCTATTATAGCACTTCACTTCAACTTTCGCAAGTTTTTTGAGAGAAAAATCATAGACTATCGATAACTTCTTTGATATCAACAAAAACTTGTGGTATTTCTTGATCACCTTTAATATCATGGACGATACCTATTTTACGGTAGTGGTCAAGTATTGGTTGTCCTTGCGCGATATTCACATCTAGACGACGTTTGACAGTTTCAGGCTTATCATCCTCACGTTGGTAATAATCATTTTCATCATAGTTACCAGCTGGTGGATTAAAGACTTTATGGAAAGTTTCGCCAGTTTTCTTATGGATAATTCGACCACTCAAACGTTCAACTAGGGATTCTGGGTTAACATCAATATTAATAACACCATCAAGTCTTAAGCCTAAAGATTCAAGCGTTTCATCTAAAGCATGAGCTTGCTCGATAGTCCGTGGGTAGCCATCCAACAAGAAACCTTTTGCTTTGATATCTTCTTGTGATAGGCGCTCCTTAACGATACCGTTTGTTACTTCATCTGGTACTAAATCACCTTTATCAATATAAGATTTGGCTAATTTTCCCATTTCAGTTTGGTTAGCCATCGCTGCACGGAACATGTCACCAGTTGAGATATGAATAACACCAAATTCATCAACAATTTTTGATGCTTGAGTTCCTTTTCCTGCTCCTGGTAAACCCATAATTAAAAGATTCATGTCAATCTCCTCTTTGACTAAAAATAGTAAAAATGAATAACTTCATTTTGTGTTTTTGTTTTCAAATGATAATAAGAAATCTGACCAAGTCTTACTATCACCTGAAAACAAAATAGAAGGTTGACAATGTCAACCTATATTCTATTCTGCTGTATTCATAAATCCGACATACTTTCTTTTTAGAAGATAGCCTTCAAGTTGTTTCATCCCTTCAATTCCTGTCGAAATCAAGATGAGCAAGCTTGTTCCCCCTAGGGCAATGCCTGAGGAGAGGTTCAATGTTTGCTGTGCCGCAATTGGAACAAGAGAGATAAACGCTAAGAAAATAGAACCTAAAGTGGCCAATTTTTTAAGCAAGGATGACATATATAATTCTGTTTCACGTCCAGGTCGAACACTTGGAATATAGGACGAATTCTTCTGCAGATTTTCAGCTGTTTTCTCAGGATTAACTTGTACAAAAGTATAGAAGAATGAGAATAATATAATCAAAAATGCATAAACGATCATGCCAGTCGGAGACTGATAATTCAAAATGTCTTGCAGTTTTGTTAGCCATGGAATATCTCTTCCATTTTGAAAGAAAGGAATAAGAGTACTTGGAATGGTCGTAATCGAGCTAGCAAAGATAACGGGAATAACGCCTGCTGGATTAACTTTTAAAGGAAGATACGAGCTTGTTGGTGCACCCTGAACAAGTTTTGTATATTGGATTGGAATTTTGTATTCCGCTTGTTGAACAAATGTTGTAAAGAAGACAATCGCTAGTACAGCAAAAATTAAGACTCCAACAATAAGGTATGATGATTGAATATCTCCTGCCTTAACATTCACAAAATAGTCTTCATATACTGTAGCAATTGCATTTGGAATTGATGAAATGATACCTGCAAAGATAATCATCGAAACACCATTTCCAAACCCCTTAGCTGTAATTTGTTCTCCTAACCAGGTCACAATAACACTACCTGTTGTTAACAAAGCACCAATTAATAAATATGTTTTAACGTTTGGTGTTGAAACTAAAGCAACATTTGACAAGCTATTAAAACCTGCCGTAATCCCGATTGATTGAATAAAGGCTAGTCCCAAGGAGATATACCGTGTCGCTTGATTTAACTTACGACGACCTACTTCACCTTGTTTACCCCATTCAACAAATTTGGGTAAAATATCCATCTGTAATAGTTGAACAACGATAGACGCGGTAATATAAGGACTTACCCCCATAGAGAAAACAGAAAAGTTTCTCATAGCATTACCACTAACCAAGTTCAACATATTAAGAAAAGGAAGTTCACTCAATTGCTCTAAGCTCTTTGCATTAACGCCAGGAACAGTGATATGTGTCCCAATACGGAATATGAGAATAATAAAGATTGTATACAATATTTTTTGTCTTACCGTCTTTATTTTTAGTGCATCTTTAAGTATTTTTAAGAACATAATGAGTTACCCCTCATTAAATGACTTCGCTTGAACCACCTTTAGCAGTAATTGCTGCTTCAGCAGATTTTGAGAATTTAGCTGCTTTGACAGTCAATTTTTTAGTCAATTCACCGTTACCAAGAATTTTAACGCCTGATTTTTCAGCACGAACGATACCAGCTTCTTTAAGAACAACTGGTGTTACTTCAGTACCATCTTCAAATACGTTTAATTGATCAAGGTTAACAAGAGCGTACTCTTTAGTATTGATGTTTGAGAATCCACGTTTTGGCATGCGACGGAACAATGGAGTTTGTCCACCTTCAAAACCTAAACGAACGCCACCACCACTACGTGAGTTTTGACCTTTTTGTCCGCGTCCAGATGTTTTACCGTTACCTGATGAAGAACCACGACCTACACGGTTGCGTACTTTACGTGAGCCTTCAGCAGCTTTTAATTCATGAAGTTTCATTTTTTCTCCTTTTTTGTAAAATGCTAGCGCCTCTATGAGGGGAAAGGACTCCCCATAGAAACTCGCCTATACATATAATCAACTATAAGTCGCAGAGCAATTCCCTACGACTTAAACCATTTTTATTTAACGTCTTCGACTGTTAATAAATGAGAGATAGCTGTAACCATACCACGGATAGCAGCATTATCTTCTTTAACAACTGAAGAGTTTAATTTACCAAGTCCAAGAGCTTGAACAGTTTTACGTTGTTCTGGTTTACGCCCGATTGGAGACTTAGTCAAAGTAATTTTAATTTGAGCCATTGTAATCTCCTTTCTTAAGCTAAGTCAGAAACTGAAACGCCACGCAAAGCAGCAACTTCTTCTGCACGTTTAAGCTGTTTCAAACCTTCAACAGTTGCACGAACAATGTTGATTGGAGTATTTGAACCAAGTGATTTTGAAGTAATATCAGCAATACCTGCCAATTCCACAACGGCACGAACTGCGCCACCTGCGGCAACTCCAGAACCTTCTACAGCTGGTTTCAACAATACTTTTGCTCCACCAAAGTTAGTGAAAACTTCGTGAGGAATTGTTGTACCAACCATTGGTACTTCGATCATATTCTTTTTAGCTGCTTCAACAGCTTTACGAATAGCTTCTGGTACTTCTTGAGCTTTACCAGTTCCGAAACCAACACGACCATTACCATCACCAACAACTACAAGAGCTGCAAAGCGAAGACGACGTCCACCTTTTACAACTTTTGTAACACGGTTGATAGCAACAACGCGTTCTTCAAGTTCAACTGCATTATCTTTAAATGCCATTATTTTGTGTCCTCCCTATTAGAATTTCAATCCGTTTTCACGAGCTGCATCAGCTAAAGCTTTAACACGTCCGTGATAGAGATATCCACCGCGGTCAAACACCACTTCAGAAATACCTTTAGCCACTGCACGTTCAGCAACAAGTTTGCCGACTACAACGGCTTGTTCAGTTTTTGTTCCTTTTGAAACGTCTTTATCAAGAGTTGATGCGCTTGCGAGCGTTACACCCGCTACGTCATCAATTACTTGAGCGTAGATGCCTGTATTAGAACGAAATACGTTCAAACGTGGGCGTTCTGCAGTTCCAGAGAGTTTACCGCGGACACGACGATGGCGTTTTTGGCGGATTTTATTTTTATCTGGTTTAGAAATCACAATTTTCACCTCTTAATTTTTAAACATTTGTTTTATAACAAATCAGCACTTATTTCATCTGTTGACCAGAAATTTCTGATCAAGTCAATGAAATCACTATTTACCAGTTTTACCTTCTTTAAGGCGTACATATTCACCAACATAACGAATACCTTTACCTTTATAAGGTTCTGGTGAACGTAAGCTACGAATATAAGCAGCAGTTTGGCCAACTTTTTCTTTACTAATACCTTCAACAGTGATTGAAGTTGGATTAGCAAGTGAGAAAGTAATTCCTTCTGGTGCTTCTACTTCGTCTTGGTGAGACTTACCAACTGAAAGAACTAATTTGTTGCCTTGAAGTTGAGCACGATAACCGACACCCTTCATTTCAAGTTCTTTTTTAAACCCTTCAGAAACACCTTGCACCATGTTATTCAACAAAGCACGAGTTGTTCCGTGGATTGTTTTCATTTCTTTAGAGTCATTAGGGCGAACAACTGTAATTTCCGCACCTTCAACTTTAATTTCAATATTTTTATTGAACTCACGAGTGAGCTCTCCTTTAGGGCCTTTAACTGTTACGACATTGTTATCGTTTGTTAGTTCAACACCTGCAGGGATAGCAATAATTTTATTACCAATACGTGACATGTTTTCATTTCTCCTGTTAGATTATCAAGCCGTTGAGGCTAGTTTTCACGGGGGTTTGATAGATTAGATACCTTCAATTATTGTTTCAAAATTGAACACGGACTAAAATCCTAGTGAAAAAGACAGGCTCCCTTGAAGTCTAAAAACTTCAACATCAGCCTCCTATTTTCATACGGATTTTTACGTCCTTTGTACCTTAATTTTACCAAACGTATGCAATAACTTCTCCACCAACATTTTTTTGGCGAGCTTCTTTGTCAGTTAAAAGACCTTCAGAAGTTGAGATAATTGCAATTCCAAGTCCGTTAAGAACTTTAGGAACATCTTCACGTTTTGTATAAACACGAAGACCCGGTTTTGAAATACGTTTTAAGTTAGTGATAACGCGTTCGCCATTTTGACCATATTTAAGGAAAACACGAATGATTCCTTGTTTATCGTCTTCAATCACTTCAACATTTTTTACAAAACCTTCACGTTTAAGGATTTCAGCAATCCCTTTTTTGATGTTTGAAGCTGGTACTTCTAACACTTCGTGTTTAACTTGGTTTGCATTACGAATACGTGTTAAAAAGTCAGCAATTGGGTCAGTCATAACCATTTTATATTTCTCCTCTTACTAGCAGTTTGATTTCATCACTTGCTAGTTAATGTGCCCGAAGGCAAGTGATACATTGTATCAGCAGCATTCTAGTATAAATTGTACAAACAATTTACTAGTTATTTTCAAATTACCAAGAAGCTTTTACAACACCTGGAATTTGACCTTTGTAAGCCAATTCACGGAAGCAAACACGGCAAAGTTTGAACTTACGGTAAACTGAATGTGGACGTCCACATTTTTCACAGCGAGTATAAGCTTGCGTAGAGTGTTTCGCAGGACGTTTGTTTTTAGCAATCATAGATTTTTTAGCCAATTTATTTACCCCCTATTATTTTGCAAAAGGCATTCCAAGGCCTTTAAGCAATTCACGTGATTCTTCGTCAGTATTTGCAGTAGTGACGATTACGATATCAAGACCACGTACTTTATCAACATCATCGAAGTTGATTTCTGGGAAGATAAGTTGTTCTTTCACGCCAAGTGTGTAGTTACCACGACCATCAAATGATTTAGTTGGTACTCCGTGGAAATCACGAACACGAGGAAGTGAAACGCTAACTAATTTGTCTAGGAATTCGTACATACGTTCGCCACGAAGAGTAACCTTCGCACCGATCGCAACACCTTCACGAAGACGGAAGCCAGCGATTGATTTCTTAGCTTTAGTAATAAGTGGTTTTTGACCTGAAATAAGCTCTAATTCTGCAGCAGCTTTTTCAAGATTTTTTGCGTTAGAAACAGCATCACCAACACCCATGTTAAGAACAATTTTCTCAACACGTGGTACAGCCATAACTGTAGAGTAATTAAATTTCTCTGACAACGCAGGGATTACTTCGTTAGTATATTTTTCTTTTAAACGATTTGCCATTATGCTTCTCCTTTCCTTCGTGATTAATCAAGCACTTCGCCTGATTTTTTGCTGTAACGAACTTTTTTGCCGTCAACAACTTTATAACCAACACGACCAGCTACACCATTTTTGTCAAGTACTTGAACGTTTGACACGTGGATTGGTGCTTCTTTTTCAACAATAGCACCTTGAGGGTTTTCTGTGTTAGGTTTTTGGTGTTTTTTGATCATTCCAACACCTTCAACAACAACTTTGTTAACTTTTGGAAGAACTTTAAGAACTACTGCTTCAGTTCCTTTGTCCTTACCAGCAATAACGCGAACCTTGTCGCCTTTTTTTACAAACATTTGAGTTTTTCTCCTATATAATTTCTTACGCCCTAGGGGCACCCTAGGAAAACCTAGGGGACTTAGTTTGTGTAATTATTTAAAATTAAAGTACTTCCGGTGCAAGTGAAACGATCTTCATGTAGCCACCTTCACGTAATTCACGTGCGACAGGGCCAAAGATACGAGTTCCGCGAGGAGTTTTATCGTCACGGATAATTACTGCAGCGTTGTCGTCAAACTTGATGTATGAACCGTCTGGACGGCGAGCACCAGTTTTTGTACGAACGATAACTGCTTTCACAACATCACCTTTTTTAACTGCTCCTCCAGGAGTAGCTTGTTTTACAGAAGCAACGATCACGTCACCGATGTTAGCGAATTTACGTCCTGAACCACCAAGTACTTTGATAGTCAAGATTTCACGGGCACCGCTATTATCAGCAACTTTCAAGCGAGTTTCTTGTTGAATCATTTCAATTTTCTCCTTTTAGTTTGATTAGATAATAACAGCTTTTTCCAATACCTCTACAAGACGGAAACGTTTTGTAGCTGATAGTGGACGAGTTTCCATGATACGAACAATATCGCCTTCTTTAGCAAGGTTGTTTTCGTCATGTGCTTTATATTTTTTTGAATAGTTGATACGTTTACCATAGACTGGGTGGTTACGTTTTGTTTCAACTATAACAGTGATTGTTTTATCCATCTTGTCAGATACGACACGTCCAACAAGGGTTTTACGTTGATTACGTTCCATTATTAGAATTTCTCCTTTCCCAATCTATTACTTCATTTCAGTTTGCACAGTTTTAATACGTGCAATTTGCTTTTTAACTTCGTTTAAGCGAGCAGTTTGATCAAGTTGACCTGCTGCAGCTTGAAAACGAAGGTCGAAAAGTTCTTTCTTGAGTTCGTTTTCTTTTTTAGCAAGCTCTTCTTGAGACAAGCCACGAAGCTCAGCAACAAACTTTTTGATTTCTTCAAGTTTCATGTCTTCTCCTTATTCTGCTTCGCGTTTTACGAATTTAACTTTAACTGGTAATTTATGGCCAGCAAGACGGAATGCTTCACGTGCAACTTCTTCAGAAACACCAGCGATTTCGAACATCACTTTACCACGTTTAACTGGTGATACCCATCCTTCAGGTGCACCTTTACCAGAACCCATACGAACCCCGATAGCTTTAGCAGTGTAAGATTTATGAGGGAAAATTTTGATCCAAACTTTACCACCACGTTTCATATAACGAGTCATTGCGATACGAGCAGCTTCGATTTGGCGGTTTGTAATCCATGAGCTAGTTGTAGCTTGAAGACCGTATTCACCAAATGATACTTCTTTTCCACCTTTTGCTTCACCACGCATTTTCCCACGGAACTCACGACGGTGTTTAACACGTTTAGGTACTAACATTTGTTATTTGCCTCCTTTAGTGTTTTTACGAGCCGGAAGAACTTCACCACGATAGATCCAAACTTTAACACCAAGTTTACCATATGTAGTGTCTGCTTCTTCCCAAGCGTAGTCGATATCCGCACGAAGTGTGTGAAGAGGAACAGTTCCTTCTGAATATCCTTCAGCACGGGCAATATCTGCACCGTTCAAACGACCTGAAACCTGAGTTTTAATCCCTTTAGCTCCAGCACGCATTGTACGTTGGATCGCTTGTTTTTGAGCACGACGGAAAGCAACACGTTGCTCAAGTTGACGAGCAATATTTTCACCAACAAGATGAGCATCAAGATCTGGTGATTTGATTTCAATAATGTTGATATGAACTTGTTTTCCAGTTAATTTGTTAAGTTGAGCACGAAGCGTATCAACATTTGCTCCACCTTTACCGATAACCATACCTGGTTTTGCAGTATGTAATGAAACGATAACTTTATTGATAGCACGTTCAATTTCAATTGTAGAAACTGATGCTTCTGCTAATTCTTTTTGAATGAATTTACGGATTGAAAGATCTTCATGAAGGTAATCCGCGTATTCTTTTTCAGCATACCATTTTGCATCCCAGTCACGGATGATCCCGACACGCATACCAATTGGATGTACTTTTTGACCCACGATTTTACCTCCTTATTTTTCTGATACAACTACTGTTACGTGAGTTGTACGTTTATTGATTGGTGAAGCTGAACCTTTCGCACGCGGACGGAAACGTTTCATTGTAGGTCCTTCATTTGCGAATGTTTCAGATACTACCAAGTTAGCTTTTTCCAAACCAAAGTTATTCTCTGCATTAGCAATTGCTGAGTTAAGAGTTTTCTCAATAACACGAGCTGCTTTGTTTGGAGTGAATTTTAAGATTGCGATTGCGTCAGCAACGTTCTTACCACGGATAAGATCAAGTACTAAACGTGTTTTACGAGGTGAAACACGGACTGTACGAGCCATTGCTTTAGCTGAAGTAATTTCTGCCATTGTGTCCTCCTCCTATTAACGACGTGTTTTCTTGTCGTCAGCTGCGTGACCTTTGTAAGTACGAGTTGGTGCGAATTCACCAAGTTTGTGACCTACCATGTCCTCTTGAATGTAAACAGGTACATGTTTACGTCCATCATAAACTGCGATTGTATATCCGATAAAGCTTGGGAAAATCGTTGAACGACGTGACCAAGTTTTAATTACTTTTTTCTTTTCGTCATTTGCCTGAGCTTCAACTTTTTTCATCAAATGCTCATCGACGAAAGGTCCTTTTTTAAGACTACGTCCCATTTTGTAGTATTCTCCTTTAAATAATGTACCACAACGGCTTGCCACTAGTGACTACCGAGTTGGCGGAAGTGATTTAAGAATTTAGAAATCTACTATTTATCGTTACGACGACGTACGATAAGCTTGCTAGATTTTGCTTTCTTATTACGAGTTTTAAGACCAAGTGCTGGTTTGCCCCATGGTGTCATTGGTGATTTACGTCCAACTGGCGCTTTACCTTCACCACCACCGTGTGGGTGATCGTTAGGGTTCATTACAGAACCACGAACTGTTGGGCGGATTCCTTTCCAACGGTTACGTCCTGCTTTACCAATGTTAACAAGTGATTGTTGCTCATTACCAACTGAACCAATTGTTGCACGACATGTTCCAAGAATCATACGTACTTCGCCTGATTGAAGACGAACAAGCACATATTTACCTTCTTGACCCAATACTTGAGCAGAAGCTCCAGCTGCACGAACAAGTTCTCCACCTTTACCAGGTTTCATTTCGATGTTATGGATAACTGTACCAACTGGGATATTAACAAGTGGCAAAGCATTACCAACTTTAATATCAGCATCTGGACCTGAAACGATACGTTGACCTACTTCAAGACCTTTTGGTGCAATGATGTAAGCTTTAACACCATCAGTGTAGTTAACCAATGCAATATTCGCAGTGCGGTTTGGATCATACTCGATAGTTTTAACAATTGCTTCAACGCCATCTTTGTTACGTTTGAAGTCAATCACACGATAATGACGTTTGTGACCGCCACCTTGGTGACGAACAGTGATACGACCATTGTTGTTACGACCAGCTTTGTTTTTAAGAGAAACAAGCAATGATTTCTCAGGCGTGCTTGTTGTAATTTCAGCAAAATCCAAAGAAGTCATGTTACGACGGCCATTTGTCGTTGGTTTATAAACTTTAATACCCACGTTATTTCCTCCTTAGATTATTCAGCTTCTGCTGCGAACAACTCGATTGCTTTAGAATCAGCTGTAAGAGTGACGATAGCTTTTTTTGTTTTTGAAGTGAAGCCTGTGTAACGACCAACGCGTTTTGCTTTTGGTTTAACGTTGACAGTATTCACGTTAGCTACTTTAACTCCTTCAAATGCAGCTTCAATAGCTTGTTTGATAAGGAGTTTGTGCGCACGAGTATCAACTTCAAAAGTGTATTTACCTTCTTCAAGAGCATACATTGATTTTTCAGTGATAACTGGTTTTTTAATTACGTCATACAAATTCATTATGCAAGAACCTCCTCAATTGTAGAGATTGCTTCTTTAGTAACAAGAAGTTTATCGCTATTTACAATATCAAGAACACTTGCAGTTGTTGCAGTTGCAACTTTAACGTTTGGAAGGTTACGAGCAGATAATGCTGCAAATTCATTTCCTTCTTCAACGATAACAAGTACTTTTGTATCGATACTTAGCGCTGAAAGAACTTTTGCAAATTCAGCAGTTTTTGGTGCTGCAAATGAAAGGCCTTCTACAGCTACAAATTTATCTTCAGCAACTTTTGCTGAGTAAACTGATTTCAAAGCAAGGCGACGAACTTTTTGGGGAAGTTTGTATCCGTATGAGCGTGGAGTTGGTCCGAAGACAATTCCACCACCACGCCATTGTGGTGAACGGATAGAACCTTGACGAGCACGTCCAGTTCCTTTTTGACGCCATGGTTTACGACCACCACCAGATACTGCTGAACGGTTTTTAACCGCATGAGTACCTTGGCGAAGGCTAGCCCGTTGGCTGATTACAACATCAAAGACAACTGATTCGTTTGGTTCGATACCGAAGATAGCATCGTTTAATTCAACTGAACTAACTTCTTTACCAGTTTGGTCAAATAGTTTTACGTTTGCCATTTTAACTGTTTTCTCCTTTCTGATTATTTAGCAGCTTTAACTGCTGATTTGATAGTGATAAGAGATTTCTTAGCACCTGGTACATTACCCTTGATGAGGATAACGTTTTTCTCTGGAATTACTTGTACAATTTCAAGATTTTGAATTGTAACACGGTTTCCACCCATACGTCCTGCTAAGTGTTTATTTTTGAAAACACGGTTAGGCGCAACAGGTCCCATTGAACCTGGACGACGATGGTAACGAGAACCATGAGCCATAGGTCCGCGTGATTGACCGTGACGTTTGATAACACCTTGGAAACCTTTACCTTTTGAAGTACCCGTTACATCAACGACATCTCCAGCTTCAAATGTATCAACAGTGATTTCTGCACCAACTTCTAAGCCTTCAATGTTTTTGAATTCACGAATGAAGCGCTTAGGAGCTGTGTTAGCTTTTGCTACATGGCCTTTGGCAGGTTTGTTGCTCAATACTTCGCGTTTGTCATCAAAACCAACTTGTACTGCTTCATAACCATCTGTTTCAACGGTTTTAACTTGAAGCACAACGTTTGGAGTTGCTTCGATGACAGTAACAGGGATAAATTCACCTGATTCAGTGAAGATTTGAGTCATTCCCACTTTTTTCCCTAAGATTCCTTTTGTCATGAGAAAATATTTCCTTTTCTTATTTTATTTCAAAAAGTTTTTAATGAGCGTTTTTTGTGCTCAAAAAAGTTTTTTACGAGCGTTTTTTGTGCTCAGAAATCAATTTATAATTTGATTTCTACGTTAACACCACTTGGTAAGTCCAGCTTCATAAGAGCGTCCACAGTTTTTTGAGTTGGATTCACAATGTCGATAAGACGTTTGTGAGTACGCATTTCAAATTGTTCGCGAGAGTCCTTATATTTGTGAGTCGCACGAATAATTGTGTAAAGACTGCGTTCTGTTGGAAGTGGAACAGGTCCAGCTACTGTTGCACCTGTACGTGTTGCAGTTTCAACGATTTTTTCTGCCGCTGTATCAAGAGTACGGTGTTCGTACGCTTTCAAACGGATACGGATTTTTTTATTTGCCATCTTTTCTCCTCTCGTCTATTTACGATAATAGGCTAGCTCCCCGAGAAAACCAACACGTGTTGCGTGGCAATGCAACCGAGCGTGTCGCAACCTCTCGTATCATAGCTAAAGCTGTAATTTTTACAGCACCATAGTATAATAACAGATTTACCTTTGCTTTGCAAGTACTTATATAGAAAGAATAAGAAAAAGTTTCAATTTACATTGAAACTTTTTCTTTTATCATATACTCTTTTTAGAATTAACCATCTTGTCAAATTATCCAAGGCTGTTGCTAACCATACTCCTTCTAAACCAAACTTAAACTGAATTCCAAGTAAGTAGCCAACTATAATTCTAATAAGCCACATCCCAATACTTGTCGCATAAAAAGGTAACTTAGCATTTCCCAGTCCTTGCCATAAAGCTGTGTAAACCAACGTCCCTGAAGTAGCCGGTGCACTCAGTAGCGAAAAAAGAAGTACAACTTCAGCAGCCTTATAAGCCTGATGATTAACTGTAAATAAGGGGACTAATAAAGGAGTAGATAGAAAAATAAGAAAACTAAAGAGAACCATTACCAAAGTAGATAACATAAATGCATCTCTAATAAATAAGTGAATCTGATCTTCTTTTTGACTTCCTACAAGATTAGCCACCAGAATCACCGAAGCTGTCGCTACTGCCATCCCCGGCATATAGTTAAACTGACTAATGGTTTCACCTATTGCATTTCCAGCTAAGACTTCCGTTCCAAAATGAACAATAATCGTTAAAATCAGCAAATCTCCAAGACGCATCATCAAACGCTCACCAGCCGCTGGTAGTGCTAGTGAGAACATCTCCCAATCAATTTTTAGGGTCATTGACTTTATTATCTTTTTAATAGGAAGAAAACTTGCTAAAACAATAATACCAATCAGTCTAGAAAAAACCGTAGACCAAGCTACACCCATAATACCAAAGTGAAAAAGATAAATTGATAAAGAAGATAATATAGCATTTAAAATATTAGTCAAAAAACTAACGTGCATAGGTAGTTTACTCATCCCATGCACTCTTACAATGGTACCTAGACTAGTCAATAAGCCTAAACTAAGAATCATTCCCCCAACAACAGAAAGATATTTGTAACCAATTTTGACAAGGTCACCATTAGCACCAAGCAACCTAAGAGTAAAAGATCCCAGAAAAAGATTAAATAGACCTAACAAAAGGGACAGTAACAGGGTTACCATGATAGCCTTGGCCATATATTCTATTTCTTTAGTCTCGTCATTTTGACCAATACTGCGTGCCAAAAGACTAGATATAGCTGAGCTAAGAGCAATGAAAAGTGCCTGGTAAACCGTAATCACATTATTAGCCATAGCCACGCCAGAGACTGCTATTAACGAGATTTGTGCGACCAAAAAGTTATCAACAAAGCCCATCAACATTTGCAAAAGATTTTCCACCATCGCTGGCAAGGCTATCCTTAGAATCTTCTTTCTATTTAACACATTCATATAAACCAACAAGAAGCCATCTGCTTCTTAGACTCCTAAATAATTCTCAACCGCACTTTGCATATCCTTGGTTTCAACCAGTGTCTTATGTAAAATAGGTGCTTGATTAAGAGCTTTCACCGCATCTGGAATAGCAACTTTAGATATCACTTCTAATTGTTTTACAGCTTCAAAATCGTCCGATAAAGTTTGACCATTAATAGATTCGACTACCACTCTTGGAAACTTGTACGGACTGGCTGTAGACGCCAGAACTGTCGGATTAATATCTCCAGTCTCTTGATAGTAGCGTCGATAAACTGATGAAGCAACCGCTGTGTGAGGATCAATAACGTAGCCATTAGCTTCAAAAATAGTCTTAATCTCAGTTTCGGTTTCAGCTTCTGTTGCAAATCCTGCTTCAAAAATAGTTAAGATTTCCTGCTCAACAGCTTCTAAGCGATATTGACCATTAGTTACTAAGTCGTCCATCAAAGCCTTCGTTTTCTCAGCATCATTACCTAGCAGATGAAAAATCAAACGTTCCAAATTAGATGATACCAAAATATCCATTGACGGACTACTTGTTACCTTAAACTCCCGTTTCTTATCATAAACTTGGCTCTCAAAAAAATCTGTCAAGACATTATTTTCATTTGAGGCACAAATCAATTTAGCTATCGGTACCCCTATTTCTTTAGCATAATAAGCTGCTAAGATATTACCAAAGTTACCAGTTGGAACCACAATATTAATCAAATCACCATCTACAATGCTGTGCTTTTTTACCAGTTGCGCATAAGCATACACATAGTAAACCACTTGAGGAATTAAGCGCCCGATATTCATGGAGTTCGCTGAAGAGAGTTGCATCCCTTTTGCCAATAATTTCTTAGCCAAAAGAGAATCATTAAACATACGCTTAACATCTGTCTGGGCATCATCAAAATTACCATCAATAGCCACCACATGGACATTACCCCCTTTTTGGGTTGTCATCTGTAATTCTTGAATCTTGCTGACACCATTTTTAGGATAGAAAACAATAATCTCCGTTCCAGGGACATCCGCAAAACCAGCCATCGCTGCCTTACCTGTATCTCCAGAAGTTGCAGTTAAAATCACAACTTTATTTGAGACCCCCTGCTTTTTGGCCGCTATTGTTAATAAGTGTGGCAAAATTGACAAGGCCATATCTTTAAAAGCAATGGTTGAACCATGAAACAATTCCAAATTGTGATAGTCTTTAAGAGTCACAAGAGGGGCTATTTCAGTAGTGTCAAACTTTTGATTATAAGCTGCAACGATGCAATGATCTAGCTCTTCTTCTGTAAAATCATCAAAAAAGGCTGACATAACTAACTTTGCTACTTCTTGATAAGTTGCATCCTTTAGTTTGTCAAAATTCAAGTCAAGCTTCGGCATTTCTAATGGTGTAAACAAGCCTCCATCACTGGCAAGCCCGTTAAGAATAGCCTGACTAGCGCTTACACGATTATTAGCGTCACGTGTTGATTGATAAATTAATCCCATAAGTTTTCCTCATCTTTGCATGTCTTTTTGCTATTGTACCATAAATTAAAGGAATTGGGAGGGAAGCCTAATAAAAAGGAGGTTCTGTCTAGCCAACAGAGACCTCCTTTTTCAGACTAATTTACCCAGCGAGAGTCTGTACCCGCTATACCGATCCAGACAAGTGCTAAAAGGTTATAAAACCGTTCAGCCATAATCCTTACCTCCTACAATTAACTTGAAATGTCAGCTATATTATAACGCTAAGTACCTAGAACGTAAATAGAATAATAATACTTTTACAAATAAAACATGGGAAAATACCCAGAAAATAAGGAAACTGGGTATTTTGTATTACAGAAAACAAATTAAAATTTATTTGAGACGACCTGGTCTTTCACCATAACCATAATAAGCATCAGCCATAATTTCTTTCATATCAGCCACTAATGGTAAGCGTGGATTTGCTGGTGAACATTGATCTTCATAAGCAAGAAGCGCAATTTCATTTAAACTGTCCATCCACTCTTTTTCGTCAATACCTTGATCTTTAAAGTTCATCTTGATACCAACACGTTCACCCAAGTCATAAATAGCCTGAGCATAAGAAGCTACTGCTTCTTCCGGAGTTGAACATGGTAAACCTAACATACGAGCAATATCTTGATATTTTTCATCTGCTTTCCAGTAGTTATATTTTGGCCAAGTTGACGTTTTAGCTGGACGAGTACCATTGTAACGAACAACGTATGGAAGAAGGATGGCATTGGTACGACCGTGAATAGTGTGATGTACTCCTCCAATTTTATGCGCCATTGAGTGGCTCATCCCTAGGAATGCATTTGCAAAAGCCATACCAGCCATCGTTGAAGCATTATGCATTTTTTCACGAGACTCAAAGTCAGCCTCTTTAACAGAGCGTTCTAGATTTTCAAAGACAATTTTAATTGCTTGAAGTGCAAGACCATCTGTAAAGTCATTAGCTAATTGTGATACATAAGCTTCTGTTGCATGCGTCAAGACATCCATACCAGTATCTGCAGCAATAAATCCAGGAACTGTTAGTACTAATGCTGGGTCAACAATAGCAATAGTTGGTGTTAATGAGTAATCAGCAATAGGGTATTTACGGTTATTTTGCTTATCAGAGATAACGGCAAATGGTGTTACTTCTGAACCAGTACCTGAAGTTGTTGGAATAGCAATGAATTTTGTTTTCTTACCAAGTTCAGGGAATTTAAAGGCGCGTTTACGGATATCCATGAATTTTTGAACCAGATCACGGAAATCAACTTCTGGCTGCTCGTAGAATAACCACATTACCTTAGCGGCATCCATTGGTGAGCCACCACCAAGTGCAATAATCGTATCAGGTTTAAAGGTACGCATTAATTCAGTACCTTTTTGAACAGTTGAGATATCTGGATCAGGTTCAACATCTGCAAAAATTTGGTAAACAACCTTATTCCGACGAAGATCAAGTTGTTCAATAATTTTATTTAAGAAACCAAGCTCAACCATTGCATGGTCCGTTACAATCATAACACGTTCAACATCGCGTGCTTTTTGTAAATATTGAATAGAATCACGTTCGAAGTATGTTTTTGAAGGAACTTTAAACCATTGCATATTATTTCTACGTCTTCCTACTTTTTTGATATTTAAGAGGTTGATAGCACTAACATTATCACCTACTGAGTTACGTCCATATGAGCCACATCCTAAGGTTAATGATGGGATAAATGCATTATAAACGTCACCAATACCACCAAATGTTGAAGGTGAATTCCAAATGATACGCATTGCTTTCATTTCTGTTCCAAAACGCTTAGCAAGTTCTTCATCTTTAGTATGAATTGCAGCTGAGTGACCAAGCCCGTTGAATTCAACCATTTGACGAGCTTTTTTGAGACCATCTTCAGTTGAATCAGACTTAAGCACAGCAATAACTGGAGAAAGCTTTTCACGAGTTAAAGGCTCTTTAACACCAACTTCTGCACATTCAGCTGCTAAAATATTTGTTCCCTCTGGAACTTTAAAACCTGCTTGTTCAGCAATCCAAGCTGCTGGTTTCCCTACGATATCAGCATTCAATTTGGCACCAGCACAATCTTTGCTATTTGATTTAACGCCAAAACAGAATTCTTCAAGAAGGGCTTTCTCTTTTTTATTAACAAAATAAGTTTTGTATGATTTAAATTCTTCAACAAAGTTATCGTAAATTTCTTTATCGATGATAACAGCTTGTTCAGAAGCACAAACCATACCATTATCAAATGATTTAGACATAACAATATCATGTGCAGCCTGACGAATATTTGCTGATTTTTCCACATAAGCAGGAACGTTACCGGCTCCTACACCAAGTGCAGGTTTTCCGCATGAGTACGCTGCACGAACCATGGCATTACCACCAGTTGCAAGTATTGTTGCAATACCATCGTGATTCATCAAAGCTCCAGTAGCTTCCATAGATGGTTTTGTAATCCACTGGATACAGTTTTCAGGAGCACCCGCTGCAATAGCTGCATCACGGACGATTTGTGCTGCGTGAGCTGAAGACTCTTGAGCTGATGGGTGGAATCCAAAGACAATTGGATTACGAGTTTTCAAAGCAATCAGTGATTTAAAGATTGCTGTCGAAGTCGGATTTGTTGTTGGAGTAACCCCACAGATAACCCCTACCGGTTCAGCAATTAAGGTTAAACCAGTAGTATCATCTTCTTCAATAATTCCAACTGTTTTGGTATGACGCATATTATTAACAACATGCTCACAAGCAAACAAGTTTTTAGTTGCTTTATCTTCAAAAACACCTCGGCCAGTTTCTTCAAAAGCGTGCATTGCAAGAATTCCGTGAGCGTCAAGGGCTGCAACAGAAGCTTTAGCTACGATATAGTCCACCTGCTCTTGATTGAGTTTTCTAAATTCATTTAAAGCGACAAGCCCTTTTTGAACCAACTCATCAACATGCTTTTGTGCCTCTTCAAGCTTTTGTTCAGGTGTTAATTTTGTTTCAACCATCATATTCTCCTCTTAATGATACAACTTGTTAAAAGTTTCACAATTTATTTACAAGAATTATTATACCACAAAAAATAAGTTTGTAAATAGTTTCACAATAAATTTGTGAATTTTTTTTCAAACTTTTCCTGTAAAAAAATAAGACCTTAATAGGCCTTATTTTGCATGCAATTTAGCTGCTTTTTCTACTGTGTTTTTTATTGTAGTAACGTATAATTCAGCACCTTTTGTGTCGGTATTACTATAATGAACACCATCTGTTCCCACCCAAATATCTGGATTAGCAACAGCTTCTTTATACCAATCAGCAACGGTAACATAAGAATACTTCTTAGCTAAAGTAAGCTCGTAATTACGAACTTCAGCAACTTGCGTTAAATTATTAGCATTATATGGTGAGACAATTACTAAACGACTTCCTTTAGGGAGATCCTTAATAAAAGCTTGTAAATCAGATTTGTAATTATCTAAAGAGTTTACTCCAACAGCTAAAACAGTTGTTTTGGACAAAGAGCGACTCTTAATACGATTATCAAGAATTTCATACGCCTGCGAGAAATTACGACTAACGGCAGCATCTAACTGCGCTGCTGGCATAATTTTAGTGAAAGCCGATTGCGACCTTAGAGCAACAGAGTCCCCAATGATACTAATATCACTTAAAGCATTTGCATCCCCTGCTGCCAAAGTATGCGTTCGGTTCATACTACTTTGACTCTGCTGTAGACCACCAACTAATAAATCCGTTTCAAATTTACCGACTGTAGGTGCCATCATACTTCGACCTAAAGTAACTAATAACAAAGCTAACGCTCCTAGCGCAAACCATTTTACATAAGGCTTCAAATCTAGTTTTAAGCCAAAAAGATTTGGCGTTTTTCCAGCAATTAATGGTTCTACTACATAATATGATAAAGAGGCAAATAAGAAAGAAAAGAAAGTGGTCAAGCTAACAGCTAGCCAATTAGACATCAATTGCGTAAAAATGATATAGAAAGGCCAATGAAAAAGGTAGACGCCATAGCTAACATCAGCAATATAGGTAACGACTTTAGGTTCCTCAACATCAGGAGTTTGATCATTTAAGACCCTTGCAGCATAAATCATAACTGCCGTAAAAAGACTAGCCAGTATGAAACCAAAAAGATAAGTGATAATGTGGTTAAAGTTCAAAGATAAGGTTAAAAGAAAGAGCAGAACAAAAGCACCTGCCATAACACCAATCACATATTTCCTAGGCCATAGCCGAACATTTTTTTGGAAACGAATTGTTGTATCCTTAATTCCTGAAATCGTCGCAAACATGGAACCAATAAAGAATGGGAAAATATGAGCTATACTTGAAAAATAAATTAAAGAAAAGTTATTGACGAAGAATGCTCTGGCAAACATCGTTACAAAACTAATTAAAAAGAAGGCAGCGGAAACTGCAAAAAGCAAACCACGAAACTGCTTATCCTGATTTTTTTGCTTTCCTAAGTACCACACCAACAAGCCCCACAAAAGATAGAAATGAACTTCAATTGCTAGGCTCCAAGTATGAACAAAAAGATGAGGTATAAATTGACTCTCGTAACTACTTCCCGTCCAAATTTCATAAAGATTAGTTGTGAATCCAAGCGTAGCGGCTATTTGATGACCAATACTTGCCACAAAATCTGATTTAACTAAAAAAGTAAATGGCATTACCAAAAGAACCATAAGTACTAAAGGAGGCACGATTCGATAAAAACGCCGGCGGTAAAAACCTATTAAATCAATTTTATTATTCTTAGAATATTCATCAATTAAAAGTGCCGTAATCAGAAAACCAGAAAAGGTAAAGAAGATATCAACACCGATAAAGCCCCCAGGAAAACTATTCTTAAAGAAGTGGTAGAGTAAAACAAGAAGTAGTCCTGTTACCCTAATAAAAGAAAACCATTTTATTCTCATTTTTGATAAATCCCCTGTTTAAAGGTCCCTTTATAAACCTTACTATTTTTTGCTTTTAAAATACCTTTACCATCAGCTTGACCATTTTTAAAATGACCACTATATGACCAGCCGCTACTTGCTTTGTAAGTGCCCAGTCCACCAAACTGACCATCACGAAATTCCCCACTATAAATATCTCCGTTACCATAAGTCAATTGTCCTTTACCATTCATCCGATGGTTAAGGACATATCCTGTATACTTAATTCTTCCATGATCATAAGTCAGGGCCACTTTAGCGCGATGGTGTAAGGCGAAGACTGACAGTCCACAAACCACTAAAATAATAACCGTAATAATCTCTAATTTTGCTCTCGTAATAGTTAACTCTTGAACGAACGTCTTTATTTTTTCCATGACTAATCTCAACTCATATCTTTGTTATATTTTATTGTGTCAAGCCATTCTTGACACCCCTTTAGCACTAAACGATAAGTTTCTTCAAAATCGCCCGTATACCAGGGATCTGGCACTCCTTCGTGATTAAAAAGAAAAATTTTATCATCCCATTGCCCTTCAGACAGTTTTCGCAAATCGGCAACATTATTCTGGTCCATTCCTATAATGTAATCAAAGGTTGCCAGATCTTCTTTTGTTACCTGCTGAGACTTTTTTTAGAATTATAAGGGATAGCATAGCTTTTCAGAATGTTCTGCGTTCCAGGATGAATAGGATTTCCATGCTCCCAATTAGAAGTACCTCGACTTTCAATAATCAACCCATCTTCCTCAACCAGAGATTTCATTACAAATTCTGCCATTGTGCTTCTGCAAATATTTCCTAAGCAAACAAAACATACCTTTTCCATGTGAAAACACCTCCATTTTATTATAACAAAATATCATCAAAGCACAGAAAAAACCAATTATTATTTTCAATTTTTTCAAAAAAATCTCCTTTCTTACTATTCTATTATTATCATACTTTTTAAAACTTTTATAAGATTACTGATGATTTAATCCTGTAAAACTCACTAAATTATAACCTATCACTCCAACCTTTAAGTTTTCTTATTCTAAAAATAAGTTTAATTTGACGCTCACTATAGCACAAAAAAACCTTAACCCAGGGTTAAGGAATCTCCTATTTTTCGTTGTAAGGATAATGGAGATGTTGATAGGCTTTTTGTGTTGCTACTCGCCCCGTACGTGTCCGCACAATGAAACCTTTTTGAATGAGATAGGGCTCGTACATATCCTCTACTGTATCCCGTTCTTCAGCAATATTAACAGACAAAGTTCCCAATCCAACTGGCCCACCATTATACATCTCAATCATGGTACGTAGAATTTTTTGATCAACATAATCTAATCCTTCGTGATCAACATCCAACATTTCTAGAGCTTTATCAGTAATATCTTTAGTAATGATTCCATTTCCCATAATTTGTGCATAATCTCGAACACGTTTCAAAAGTCTATTAGCAATACGGGGGGTACCTCGACTACGTCGAGCAAGCTCATGAGCAGCTTCTTGAACAATTTCCATATCAAAAATATCCGAGGTCCGTTCTATAATTTCAGTCAAATCATCAACTTGATAATATTCCATATGGCCAGTAATACCAAAGCGTGCTCTTAATGGATTTGACAACATTCCGGCACGTGTAGTTGCCCCAATCAAAGTAAACGGCGGTAATTCTAGATGGACACTTCGACTGGTATCTCCAGCACCAATCATAATATCAATATAAAAATCTTCCATGGCACTATAAAGTACCTCTTCAACAGCCATCGGAATTCGATGTATCTCATCAATAAACAGAACATCCCCCGGTTCTAAATCATTCAAAATAGCTACCAAATCACCAGATTTTTCAATAGCTGGCCCCGAAGTTTGCTTAAGGTTAACACCGAGCTCATTTGCAATAACAAATGCCATAGTCGTTTTTCCTAAGCCTGGAGGACCAAAAAGTAGA
This sequence comes from Streptococcus porcinus, assembly GCF_900475415.1. Taxonomy (NCBI): domain Bacteria; kingdom Bacillati; phylum Bacillota; class Bacilli; order Lactobacillales; family Streptococcaceae; genus Streptococcus; species Streptococcus porcinus. The sequence goes on along the minus strand of NZ_LS483388.1, from coordinate 44,961 downwards.
ACATGATCTAAAGACTCATCCCGCATCTTTGCAGCTTCAATAAAAATATTAAGCTGATCCTTTACCTTATCTTGTCCAATATATTCTCTTAAAAATTGTGGGCGCAAAGTACGTTCAACAAGCTCCTCATCACCCATCACATCATTATCCAAAATTCTAGTCATACTAGTATTATATCACAAAGACTTGCACCATTCATCCGATATGCCACCAATCTTTATCCGTCATAGTTAATGCTGCACTAGCCAAAAAGAGACCTACTAACAGTAATGTATATTTGTGTTTTTTAAGCATAAAATTCCTCCTTCTTAGTTTTTTGCTATTATACTTCGATTAAGCAGAAAAAAACATGACATCCATGTCATGTTACGATTGATTATCTAATTCCCAACTTGTTTTTAAACGATTAACAAGGTAATTATCGGTTAGTGTTCGTGCAAATATTAGAGATTGACGGTAATAATAATAAGCCTTTTGAGAGTCTTTCATATAAAATAAAGTGTATTTCCATTCGTACATGTAATAAATAGGCATACGCTGAAAGTCTTGGGTAATTGTCATAATCCGCCGACAGACATTCAGAAGTATTCTTGTTTTCTGATATTCTTTAATACTAATTCCCACAGCGATGGAGGTGAGAAGAACATTATTGAGTAAAAAGAGATCTTTTAATTCTAACTTATCTTCCAAAAGAACTAATTTATTGGTGAAACAATCAAAATTTCCCTTATCGAACAATTCTTCCTTAAAGTTTGAAACCATACCACAAGTCAGGTAAAGATCTATCAAAAAAATATCATTTAAAGCATAACTCTTTTTCTTACGAATTTGGCTAATATACTCACGGAGTAATTCTTTACCATAATTAGTGTCACCACTTTGGTAGACATCAAACCGAGACTGTAATAAATCAATGATTAGCTGCTCTTCTTCAGGCAATGTCGCATAATAATCTTCAAATATTTCATCAAATTGAGCTTCGCGATCCACCAAATTTTGACCATTCATGTAGGTTGGCCGCCTAAGAATCAGATATTTAAGCTCCTTATAACGTTTTGGTAAAACCAAGCACTCTGGATTGATAAGTTCAACGACAGGTAATTCTAATTTTTTTGCAATAAATAAGACTTTGGCTAAACTAGGAATAGATTGACCTTTTTCGATACGAGCCAGCTGTCGAATCGATAATTCTGACTCATCTCCACAAATAGTTTCACGAGTCAGACTCTTATCCAACCTCAATTTTTGAATCTTTTTCCCAAGTTTTTTCATCCTTTTTCTTGCTCCTTAACGCTCTTTTAATCAATTATAACACTTTTGACATTTTTTGTTAATCTTAAAAAGAAATAAAAAAACAAGGTCCAAACCTTATTTTTTATAATCCCAGTCTATTGAAGATATCATCAACTCGTTTAGTATAGTAAACAGGATTGAAAAGCTCATCAATTTCTTCTTGCGTTAAACGAGAAGTTACTTCTTCATCTGCTTCTAAGAGAGGTTTAAAGTCCACTTGGTTGTCCCACGAATAGGCTGTTTTAGGCTGTACCAAATCATAAGCCCCTTCGCGAGTCATACCTTTTTCAATCAGTTTCAACATCACTCTTTGACTAAAGATAAGACCAAAGGTGGAACCCATATTACGGATCATATTTTCAGGAAAAACTGTTAAATTTTTAACAATATTGCCGAAGCGATTAAGCATGTAGTTGATTAAAATTGTTGTGTCAGGTGTAATAATCCGTTCTGCAGATGAGTGTGAAATGTCGCGTTCATGCCATAAAGCAACATTTTCATAAGCTGTTACCATATGACCGCGGATAACACGGGCTAAACCAGTCATATTTTCAGAACCGATAGGGTTACGTTTATGTGGCATAGCTGAGCTTCCTTTTTGCCCTTTAGCAAAGTATTCTTCCACTTCACGTTGTTCAGATTTTTGCAAACCTCGGATTTCAGTTGCCATGCGTTCAATAGAGGTTGCGATGCTTGCTAGAACCGCAAAGTATTCGGCATGTAAATCACGAGGTAGGACCTGTGTAGAAATTTTTTGGGGGCGGATGCCAAGTTTACCGCAAACATATTCTTCCACAAATGGTGGGATATTGGCAAAATTGCCTACCGCGCCAGAGATTTTACCAGCCTCAACCCCAGCAGCAGCACGTTCGAAACGCTCTTGATTACGTTTCATCTCGCTGTACCAAGTTGCCAACTTAAGACCAAAAGTCGTCGGTTCCGCATGAACACCGTGAGTACGACCCATCATGATCGTCATCTTGTGCTCACGCGCCTTATCAGCCACGATTTGCGTAAAGTTCTCAAGGTCGCGACGAATAATATCATTAGCCTGTTTGTAGAGGTAACCATAAGCCGTATCAACAACGTCTGTTGAAGTCAAGCCATAGTGAACCCACTTACGCTCATCACCAAGCGTTTCTGAAACCGCACGGGTAAAAGCTACCACATCATGACGTGTTTCTTTCTCAATTTCAAGGATACGATTCACATCAAAATCAGCATTAGCACGAATCTTAGCCACATCCTCTTTAGGAATTTCGCCAAGCTCAGCCCAGGCCTCGTCTGCTAAAATCTCTACCTCTAACCAAGCTCTATATTTATTTTCTTCACTCCAAATAGTCGCCATCTCAGGGCGTGAATAACGTTCTAACATAAATTATGATACAGAGGGCGTCAAAAACGAAAGAAAAATAGGAAACTAACGCAGTGTGCTTGCACACAAGATAGTTTATCTTTTTTCTGAAGCTTTTAGAACGAGTTCAAATACTCGGAACCCCCTCACTCCTTTCATTTTCTCTGATCGAAGGAAAAACAAGCTCGTATTCAATTAAGTAAATACGCTTTTCCTGGCTTTCATCCAATTTTTACTTTCATTAAAAAACTTCCTTATTAGCAACTTTCAAAGGAAGCATATTAATTCCAAAAATTTCTTAGTTTCTTCTAGAGTAGCCCTAAAAGTTGCCACACGACCCATTTGTCAACATGTTTATCTCTAGTTTACCATAAAAATAGAGATAAGTGCTAGGCTTATTTTGAATCTAGATTAAGACTATACCTCGAACTTTCTTAATGAAGAAATAAAATATCTTCTACTTATTATTTCATTATAATATTATTTAATACCCTAACTACTATAGATTACTAATTGAATGGTTGCACCAACCTTTTTTCATATTTTTATTCTCCTTGGTCACCTGAGTTTTTTTGTATACGGATAAAAGGGTAAGACCGAAAAAATTATTAAAAAGTTAAAAGTGGGAATGATTGCATCTTGATAAGAATGGCAAGTTATGAAAACCTTTTGTAATATAATTACATATAGACATAACTGAAAAATCTTCATTATACTTCCTTTTGTCAGGTTGAAAAAAGAAAAGCATTAAAAGAACCTGAATAGGCTAATCAATTGATAAAGATTCTGATAATTAAAACCATAGATAGTGATCCCACACATAATAAAAGTCATGAAACAAGCATATACTGTAATTTCTTTTACCGTGGAAACCTACTATTTTTCCCTCACTTTCTTTCCTATAACCGTATTATAATAAGCTCTAAATACTTACTCAACTTCCTAAGTATTTGAATGCCGTCCCTTTTCTAAATTTCTCCTTGATTACGAATAATTAAAAGAAGAATAAATCATTCAGACATTTTTGCTATTTCAGCTTGTACAAATTTTTGGTATGATGACTTTAAAGTACCTATAGAAAAGAGGAATGAACACCTAATGAGTTCACAATCTCCTAAATCATTATTTTATCTCTGTCTCTTCTTCACTTTTCTGTTTTGGATGCTAAGCTATTACCAATTAGAGAATTGGCTTGTTTTTGCAGCCCTAACCTTCTTGGCCTCCTTAACAATCTTATTAAGTAAAAAAAGAAAATAATACTATTTATAAAAACAGCTGTTTTCAAGGCAGTTGTTTTTGCTTTTTACGGATAGAAAAGTAAGGAAATCAAAAATGGTGAAGTTATTATATAGAAAGGAGAATTAAAATATAAAAAAGGTTTAGCTAACTTCATCCGATCCTTAAAAAAACAAAGAAAGGAAAAAAATGTCTAAAATTATTAAAACTACTGCATTTACATTACTTGCCTCTGTGATGCTCAATGCATCACTTCCTAGTGTATTAGCAGATCAGGTCCCCGATTCTAAGATTGAGTTAGATACTACAAGACCGAAAAAAATCATACCTATTTCAGATCTCAGTGGAAACCTAACACTTCCTAGGCCTGATAAGAAAATGCTTGAAAAAGCCAAAATTCTGGAAGGTTACTTCTATGTGAAAAGAAGAGGTGCTGTTGGACTAAAAGGTGATCCAAAAGAATTAGCAACCTTGCTTGGTATTTCAGAAACAGATGTTCAACTTTACTTTGAAGTAGTCCGGGAATTACCAAATGTTTATATGAAAGGTCCTGTTGGTATTCGATTTAACCTTGGTCCCAAAGTAAGGAGTATGTCTGGTTGGGCCGCAGGCACATTTGCTGCAGCATATGCTGGTTGGCACCTAAAACAATTTGCTGTTAATCCTGCAACTGCTGGATTTGCAGCTATTATTTCTGGATCTATCGGATGGGCCGTCAAAACTGCTGTTGAAAGTCATAAAAAAACTACTCTAGCTGTTGTTTATATTCCAGGGGTCAATTTAGTTTATACTGTAAATGTACCTTAAACCGAAGTCCTCCCCAAAATAGGATTAAGCAATATTATTTTAGTTTCCAAAAAGAAAACTCTGCCTAAAATAGCAGAGTTTTCTTTTTGTTTTCGAATAGCTAAGGTAAGGAGGTTTGTCATGAAATATTTTACAAACAAGGGGATTTCATTTCTCCTATTCGTCAGTTTAGGTTTGGCTACTCTATTTCCATCTTGTTGTCAACCTGTGACGGCTGCGGTCATCGGAGATGACTACCCTATCAATTGGAAATCAGGTTTGGGTTCAGATACTTGGGGAATGTACCTGAGACAATGTACTTCTTTTGTAGCCTATAGGCTTCATATTGTCAATGGTTTCTCTCTCCCGTCAGGGTATGGTAACGCTGATTCTTGGGGTCATGTTGCTCGCCGAAATGGCTATCAAGTTGATATAAACCCACAGGTTGGCTCCGTTGCTTGGTTTGATAAAGGTGTTAGCCTTTCGCACCGAGAGTATGGGCACGTAGCTTGGGTTGCTGAGGTTAAGGGCGATTTGGTGACACTAGAAGAATACAATTACAATGCCGGGCAAGGACCGGAGAAATATCATCGTAGACAGATTCTACGTCAGGAAGCCTCAGGTTACATCCACTTTAAAAATTTGATAAATAATAGCTCAAACATCTCTATTAGTCAGCTTAGTCGACACTCATACCTAGCACCAAAAGGAAGTTATACTTTTAATCAAAGAAAAGCTGTAAAGGCTCAGCCTTCCCTAAACAGTTCTGATTTAGTCTATTACGAAAAGGGTAATACGGTTCATTATGATAAGATTTTGGATGCTGATGGTTATCGTTGGCTCTCCTATATTGGAGGATCTGGTAATAGGCGTTATATTGCTATAGAAAAGTTAGAACACCAAGTGGAAACTAATGATTTTAAAGTCGAGCAAATAGTTCACTTCAAAGGGCCTTTCCAGGTCAGTCACAATCATGGATGGATGATTTTAAGTAATATCCTTGCGGGCGGAGCTGCTACTCAACTCAATTGGCTTGACCCTGGTCCCCTCATCGAAACTGATAAGATTGGGCAAAAAGCTGGAGATCAAGTCCTCTATCCCGGGGAATACTTCAGCATTCCGGGAGAATTTAAGATTCTACAGGTCGACCAAGAATCTAAAGGAATTAAAATTAAAATTGGGCAAAAACAGACTTGGATAAGTATGGATCAAGTCCACAAAAAATAAATGACTAAAATAAAGCTGAAATGCTAAATAGTAAATTCAGTCTTTATTTTCAAAACTTCACCTTATAAATTTAACTATTAACTTTTAATTTAAACATCTAATCAAAAATGATATCCCGCTATCTTTTATCTCACTTAATGTTCGGGTTAATACTTTATTAAATTAAACTATATCATACAGCCATAAGATTGAAAACATCTTATTCAAAAATTTAGAAACTTCATTTTAAAAACTCTCTTATATACTTATTCTTGTGTTTTAAATCACTGAAGTTACATAAATCACTTAAAACCAGTGATTTAGTTTGCGATTAATAACAACTTTTAATTGATTGATATTAATAAATAGTAAAAAGCTAGCCAAAAAAATGGCTAGCTTTTTGGGGATTATAGGAGGTTTATGAAAAAGAAAATTAGGGGTTCCTATTACTAGGATAAGTAAAGTATAGAGCAAACAACTTAAGAAAAACTTAAAGATTCCTTTCAAAAACCTTAAATTTTCTACAGAAAATAGCAGGTTTCTTAATACTTAAATTGAAGAGCAGATTTCCTTTATTCCACAATATTTTCTAAATAAGCAGTATAAAAATTATCTCCCATGAATTTTCAAAAAAAGAAACCCTTGAAGGTTTCACCAAAAATTACGTTTCAACAGTTAATTAAACGTAGTAGATCTTTATTTTTCTAAACGTTCCAAGAGATAGTCAATAAGATCGCCTATACGAGTTAAGCCCTCAACGTCTTCATCTGGAATACTTAGATTAAAAGAATCTTCCACGTTTATAATAAATTCTGTTAATTCAATTGAATCAACTCCTAAATCATCTTTTAAACTTGTTTGTTCATTCAGAATGACATTTTTAAGGGCATCCTTCTCCCTTATAATTTCTTGTAATTTCTCTAAAATAATTTTTCTAGTCATTATTGCTAATCTCCTTAGAAAATTCTTCTATTAACTGTCCAACAACATCTGTTTCCAGCATTGACCGAATTTGCTTTATAGTATAAAAAATAGAGGTTTCACCGCTTGAACCATGTGATTTAACCACTGGAGCCTTAAGTCCAAAAAGTACCGCACCACCAGCATCTGAGTAATCTAGGGAATGCTTCATCTCTTTCAAGCTGTTCTTCATTAGAAGAGCTCCCACTTTGGCTTTAATCCCACCGCCCTTAATAGACGTTTTTAGCTGCTTCATAATACTAAGAGCAGTGCCTTCAATAGACTTCAAAACAGCGTTTCCCGTGAAACCATCAGTCACAACAACATCAGCAATGCCGTTCATCAGATCACGCGCTTCAATATTACCAACAAAATTTAGGCTTGAATCGGCGTCAAGTAAGGCATATGTCTCTTTACGGATAGGATCGCCTTTCGTATTTTCAGTTCCATTGTTGAGCAAACCTACCCGAGGGTTAGCAACACCACGAATATTTTTTGCATAAAAAGAACCTAATATAGCATATTGGTGTAGATGTGCTGCTGTATTTTCAGCGTTAGCTCCTAAATCAAGCATATCAAACCCAACTTTATCATTTGTTGGTAAAGTTGAGAGTAGACCAGGACGATCTACACCTTTAATGCGTCCGACAACAAAAAGGCCTGCTGCCAAAAGAGCGCCTGTATTTCCTGCTGATAGAACCGCATCGGCTTCTCCCTCTTTTACTGCTTTAGCTGCTAAAACCATAGAGGCATTTTTTTTACGACGTATAGCCTTGGCTGGCTCATCATCTGAATTAATTTTTTCATCAGTATGAATAATGGTAACACGCTCTGAGGGCGTCAGATAAGTTTCTATTTTTTCTTGATCCCCGTAAAGCTGGATTTCAATATCAGAAAAAGCTTGAATGGCTTTATTAACACCTTCTACAATAGCTTTGGGGGCGTTGTCTCCGCCCATAGCGTCAATAGCAATTTTTTTCATATTAATATAATTCCTTTTGCTTTCCTTAACTATCAAATAATGACCCTATTATAGCACAAAGTCAAATCATTTCACAGCAGACAATAATAATCGATTCTATCTATTCATCTTAGTCATGTTTATAGCTAGACTCACCTACCGGCTGCTGATTTCTTAACTCAACGAAGTTCTTGTTCCGACTCCATAATATGACCCCATTTATCCAAATCATTAATAAACTTCTTACTTTTGAGATGAATACCCACATAATCTTCATAAAGGTCATCAATGAATTGACGAAGCTTCTTTTTCATATCTTTTTTAAGAGAGATATTCTTTAATTCAGAAAATTGAACATTTTGAAATTGATCTAATAAATAAAGTACATTGGGGTCGAGATGACTGCGATGAGTGTCTTCTTGTAAATGATTAGGACACAAAGGTCCTGAATATTTATGAGAAAAATCAAAGGGTAAGCCTACACGATGACAAAAAACACATTCGTGGAAATTCAACCTAACGCCGAAACGTTCTAAAATTTGAATTTCAAAAATATTAGTCAAAATTTCGTAATCCAAACCTTCTTCCATTAAATCTAAGGTTTTTCTGGTAAAAGCAAAAAGCTGACTATCAGATTCATTATCTGGTATTGCTGCATCTACTAGAGACATAACATAAGTAGCATAAGCCAAGCGATATAAATCCTGATTTATTCTAGGATAAGTTTGTACATCATTGTAATCATCTATATAAGAAAGACCTTTTTCATTGATCTTTAAGATGAAATCAGCAATTGTTAAGGGTTGGATAACAGATGCTAGTTTTGATTTGCTGGCGTGCTTAATAAAAAACATTCGCTTCCCAGCTGTCTCTGTGAACAACTTGACGAGCTTATCATCTTCTCGATAATTTTTATTGTAAAGAACCAGTGCGTAACTTTCTTTAGTTTTCATAGTTTTCCATAAAAATGGCTAAACGAGCCATTGCTTCAATGATAACAGTCATACTTGCAGCATAAGATAGGCGAATATAGCCTTCTCCAAATTGTCCAAAAGCAATTCCTGGAATGACCGCAACTTTTTGCTCTCGAGCAAAGTCTTGACAGAATTTAAAGGAATCTTCCTCACCAAATCCTTTTGGAATTTTAGCAAATATATAAAAGGCTCCATCAGGTCTGATAATAGAAAAACCAAGCTTTGTCATTGCTTCAATGATATAATCTCTGCGAAGCAAATAGTCACGCTTCATAGGAAGAGTATCGTTCATTCCCTTCGTTAATGCTTCAATTCCAGCAAATTGCGCCATAGTAGTAGCTGCTGTAACAAGATATTGATGACTCTTGAGCAATTGGTGTGCTAAGGGTTCTTTCGCAAAAATAAAACCTATGCGCCATCCTGTCATAGCGTGAGATTTAGATAATCCATTAATTAATATAGCTTGTTCCGGTAGAAATTGAGCAATAGATACATGAGCTTGATCTGTATAATTTAACTCTGAGTAAACCTCGTCAGAAATAACAAAAACAGGAAATTTTTTGAGAACCTCGGCAAAAGAAATGATTTCTGCACGGGAATAAGTAACTCCTGTAGGATTAGCTGGATAATTTAGGAGCACAGCCTTTACTCTTTGCCCTTCGGCAAGCAAAGCCTTTTCCAAAATATCTGCAGTTAAAACAAAATTATTAGGAGTTGTATCAATTTCTACAATTTCTGCCCCTGCTAAGGTCACTATAGGCTCATATCCTGGATAAGCAGGAGCTGGTAGAAGTACTTTATCCCCTGGCTCTAAAACAGCTAAGAGAGCTGCAGAGAGAGCTTCTGTCGCACCAATTGTTACCATAGCTTCATTATCTGGATTAAAATCTAAGTGATATTTTTGTTTTACAAACTGACAAGCGGCTTTCCTTAGTCCTACTAGTCCACTCATCCCCGTGTAATAGGAGTGGTTGTCATCAATCGCTTTTTTAGCTGCTTCCTTAATATGATCTGGCGTTGTAAAATCTGGTTCACCAAGTGTTAATCTAATCATACCTGGAATGTCAGAGATTGATTGATCAAATTGCCTAATCAACGAAATTTCAATTTTGTTAAGCTGTTTATTAAACCTGTGACTTAAATCCACAAAAGTCCTCCTAAATAATTGAATACTACTATTATACCTGAAATTCTCAAAATGAACATTAAAAGCGAGGAATACAAAAGTATCAAAAAAAGTAGTCAAAGACTACTTCAAGATTTAGTCCACTTCAAACAGTGGAGATAATGGACGTTTTTCATGAATTCTAATAATAGCCTCACCAATTAAGTTAGCGATAGAAATTTGTTCAATTTTATCAATTAAACGCTCTTCTGGAAGATAAATAGTATCTAAAACAACTAATTTTTTAATAGCAGATTTTTCAATATTCTCCAAGGCCGGACCTGATAAAACGGGGTGAGTACATGAAGCATACACTTCTGTTGCACCAGCTTCAGCAAGAGCATCCGCGGCATGACAAATGGTACCAGCAGTATCAATCATATCATCAATAAGAATACATTTTTTACCGTCAACATTCCCAATAATGTTCATAACTTCACTAGTGTTCATTTTATTAACGCTACGACGTTTATCTATAATTGCAATTGGAGTACGGAGGAATTGTGCTAATTTACGCGCCCGAGTCACACCACCATGGTCAGGGCTAACGACAACAACATCATCACCAACCAAGCCTTTACGTTTAAAATAATCAGCAATTAAAGGCGCACCCATCAGATGATCAACAGGGATATCAAAGAATCCTTGAATCTGTGCCGCATGAAGGTCAACAGTCAATAAACGATCAACACCAGCAACTTCAAGCATATTTGCAACCAATTTTGATGTAATTGGTTCACGAGAACGAGCTTTTCGGTCTTGCCTTGCATAGCCATAATAAGGCATAACAACACTTACAGTTTCTGCACTTGCTCGCTTCAATGCATCAACCATAATCATAATCTCCATTAAATTATCATTTACAGGTGAACTGGTAGATTGTAAAATGAAAACATGATGACCACGAATTGATTCTTCAATATTAACTTGTATTTCGCCATCCGAAAACTGACGAACGGTAGATTTTCCAAGCTCAATCCCCATAGAATTTGCTACTTTCTCCGCTAGTTCCTTGTTTGACGAAAGGGCAAACAATTTCAAATCAGAATAAGACATTTTTTCCTCCAAAGTTTTAATCCTCTACCATTTTAACCCTTTTTAAATATTTTTTCAATTCTTTTCCAACCTTGAGAATATTAAAAAGACCAGCTAAGCTGGTCACTCTTTTTAGTTTGGATAAATATAAACAGCTGATCCAAGAGAAGTTGCAGTTGGGTTAAACCAACCACGGTGATTAGCAATAGATTGAATGCCATTGTAATTACTTTCCATTACTTGAATCCTAGTTGAACTTTCAACAGAAGTAACGTAAGCAACGTGTCCGTATCCTCCGCCAGTCCATACAGCTACAGAACCTACAACTGGTGTACTACTTACAGTGTAACCTGCTGCTGCGGCACTTGCTGCCCATTGTCCACCGTTACCCCAATAGTTACCTACCCATGGTGCAAGTGATTTAACACCCCAAGTACATTGACCAATTGGATAAGTGTTAGCTGCACTATAAGTCTGTCTAGGCGTGAATGAAGCAGGTGCAGCACTTGCTACCGGTGAAGATGATGCTACCGGCGCGGCACTTGCTACTGATGACGTTAACCCTGCTGGCGCTGGTGCGGCACTTGTAGAAGTTTGTGGAGCTACCGCAGCTTGTGCTTGAGCAACTGATTCTGCTTGAGCTCTTGCTTCTGCTGCTGCTTTTTCTTTAGCTGCTGCCTCTGCTGCTGCTTTCTCCGCAGCTATACGTTCAGCTTCAGCTTTTTGACTTTGAAGGCTAGTTTTTTCAGACTCAGCAGTAGCCATCTTTTCAGAAAGATTAAGTTTTGCTACTTCTAAGTTGGCTTTTTGTGTTTCTAATGACACCTTATTAGCAGCAATTGTTCCCATGTTTGCTGCTACAGTATTAATAGCTTGTTGGTTTTCAGTTTGTTTTTCTTCAAGCGCTTTTTTATCTGCTATTTGTTGATTTAACATTTTAGCATTTGCACTAACAACTTCACGAATTGCAGCGATACGATTTACTGCATCTGAAATTGATTTAGAATTCAAAAGCGTATTAATGTAGCTTGAAGTTGTATTACCTTTTTGTGCGCTACGAGCTTGTTTTTTCAAAGCCTCATTACGAGCTACAATTTTACTAGAAAGAGCTTGAATTTCTTCTCCCAACTTAATAGATTTAGCTTGTAGTTCTTCATTTTCTTGTGTTAAATTATCTTGCTCAGTTTGTAATGAGCCAATTTGACTTTGTAGTGTTGTTACTTTTTCTTGCGCTTCTGATTGTTCTGCTGTTAATTTTGATATAATTGTGTCTTGTGCAGCAATTTTAGAATCAAAATTATCTGCATTAACAGTCGCAGCAGCTCCAAGGGTCACACCACTTACAAGAACGGCTGATAAAATTCTCTTTTTCATTAAAAAAACTACTCCTTTTCGATAAGACATCATATATTGTATCAAAAAAAACAAGAAGTAATGTTACGCCCATATTACAGTTCTGTGTAATAATCAATAAAAAAATCTGTTCAATTGTTTATAGATTATTACAAAAAATGACACATTGAAAAGCAAAGAGGGTAAAAAATGATAAGTTATGTAAAAACTCCAATAATTATTCATTAAATGATGTCTTTGCAAAAGCATAAAGGTAAGTGTATAAAAGACACAAAGATTAACTGAAAATATCAAGATATTTTGAAAAAGTGTTGTTGAGATTTTAAATATCTTTTTTTCCGAAAAAATCAACAATATATAGACAGGAAAAGCAATTACCATAATACCAAATTGATCAAAATAATAGTAATCATAAACAAGGCCACATCCCGTAGCAAGTAGAGGCACAGCATAATCTACACCATTACGAGCAACCGAAATAAAAAATAAAAAAATCAGAAAAATAGCTGAATTTACCTTTACATTTTCAACAAAAATCATACTAAACAAGTGTGTTATATGAGCATCTAATAATAGTAAAGGAATAGCTAATAAACTCCATAAAAATAGCCTTTTATTCATTTTAAAATTTCCCAACAATTGAAAGATAATTCATCTCAGAAAAATTCCCAGATAAAGAAATGTAAACCTTACGTTGTAATTTATCATCTGCATCCTCAACTTTTTTTACTTTTCCAATGAGAATATCTGAAACTGAAGCTCCATCTAAACCGCTAGTATAAACTAAAGAGCCAACTGTAAGTCTATCGTTTGAATTAAGTTCACTTGCTATCATTGTTTGCGTTGACGCAGAGTAGGACATCAAATTACCAAACACGACCGATCTATGACCCTTAATTTTGATTGGCAAATTCAATAGTTTTCCACATGTTAATAAATCAACATGTGATACACCTTTATCAACAGTAGAAACTCTCCCCACTAAAGCTGATCCTGAAACTACAAGCATACCAGTTTGAATATTTTTATGTTTATCAAATTTTATGACGATAGATTGAGTCCAGGTTTCAGGTGTTCTAGTAATAATTTGAGCAGCTACCCTGCTAGTCTCTGGCAAGTGAACGTTGTATTGAGTCCTTAATTCCTCATTTTCCTTTCTCAGATACTTCACTTCGCTAGAAATTAATTCTAACTTAGAAATTTTATTTTTAAGTTTTTTATTTTCCTCAAAAGTTCTCAACAATGCTTTGCTGTCAGATACAGCATCTTCCAAAACCTTAAAGGGTTTTCCAATTATAGTGTCAATTTGACCAATTACACCAGTAGTAGCCCGCGAAATATGAGGTGAAATAGATGAATTGTAGAAGAACGAAAGCAAAAATATTAAAACAATTACAGATGTAAATATAAAAATCAATCTGGAAAATTTTTTATTAAACATGTATCTCTCCCTAGAATAAAAAAAAACGAAATATCTAAATTAGATATTTTCGTTTATCAATACGGAGAATAAGGGATTCGAACCCTTGCGCCAGTTTCCCGACCTAACGATTTAGCAAACCGTCCTCTTCAGCCTCTTGAGTAATTCTCCATTATATTAATGGGCACGAGTGGACTCGAACCACCGACCTCACGCTTATCAGGCGTGCGCTCTAACCACCTGAGCTACGCGCCCAAGCTACAGTATAAATGTATAGCTTGGTAAAAACTATAAAGCGGGTGACGAGAATCGAACTCGCGACAACAGCTTGGAAGGCTGTAGTTTTACCACTAAACTACACCCGCAGTCTAAATAAATGGCGCGAGACGGAATCGAACCGCCGACACATGGAGCTTCAATCCATTGCTCTACCAACTGAGCTACCGAGCCATGATACATACAAATAATATCTATTGCGGGAGCAGGATTTGAACCTACGACCTTCGGGTTATGAGCCCGACGAGCTACCTAGCTGCTCCATCCCGCGATAATCTTTAAAGGAGGATGTGGGATTCGAACCCACGCACGCTTTTACACGCCTGACGGTTTTCAAGACCGTTCCCTTCAGCCGGACTTGGGTAATCCTCCATATAAATGGACCTTGTAGGACTCGAACCTACGACCGCTCGGTTATGAGCCGAGTGCTCTAACCAGTTGAGCTAAAGGTCCAAAGTCATCCATATATAAATATAAAATAGCGGCGAAGGGGATCGAACCCCCGACCTTCCGGGTATGAACCGGACGCTCTAGCCATCTGAGCTACACCGCCATCACATCGGGAAGACAGGATTCGAACCTGCGACACCTTGGTCCCAAACCAAGTACTCTACCAAGCTGAGCTACTTCCCGAACTCATGCACCCTAGAGGGGTCGAACCTCTAACCGCCTGATTCGTAGTCAGGTACTCTATCCAGTTGAGCTAAGGGTGCTTTTTATTAAATTAATGCCGAGGACCGGAATCGAACCGGTACGATGTAAACCATCGCAGGATTTTAAGTCCTGTGCGTCTGCCAGTTCCGCCACCCCGGCCACTCAAAAGCGAACGACGGGATTCGAACCCGCGACCCCCACCTTGGCAAGGTGGTGTTCTACCACTGAACTACGTTCGCAATTGTTGTAAATGCCGGCTACATGATTTGAACACGCGACCCTCTGATTACAAATCAGATGCTCTACCAACTGAGCTAAGCCGGCCTAAGGTTATGCGGGTTAAGGGACTTGAACCCCCACGCCGTTAAGCGCCAGATCCTAAATCTGGTGCGTCTGCCAATTCCGCCAAACCCGCTTGATGACCCGTACTGGGCTCGAACCAGTGACCCATTGATTAAAAGTCAATTGCTCTACCAACTGAGCTAACGAGTCTCATCTTCATTTCTTCATTTGATTAACGAATGTCCTAAGCTTCGCTTATTCTATCCGCTACTTTTAAAAGTCCACAGACTTTTAAAACGGTCCCGACGGGAATCGAACCCGCGATCTTCGCCGTGACAGGGCGACGTGATAACCGCTACACTACGGGACCTCGTATCTTTATTAATACTATGGGAGTTAACGGGTTCGAACCGCTGACCCTCTGCTTGTAAGGCAGATGCTCTCCCAGCTGAGCTAAACTCCCATCGAGTGGTCTAAGCTAAGCGACTTCCGTATCTAACAGGGGGCAACCCCCAACTACTTCAGGCGTTCTAGGGCTTAACTGCTGTGTTCGGCATGGGTACAGGTGTATCTCCTAGGCTATCGTCACTTAACTTATGATTGAACTCTAATCTTAGTCCACTCAAAATTGAATAACTATATCTTATCAAGAACTCTACCTCTTTGTCAATAAACGTCTGTCTATTATTTCTTATCTTTGGATAAGTCCTCGAGCTATTAGTATTAGTCCGCTACATGTATCACTACACTTCCACTTCTAACCTATCTACCTGATCATCTCTCAGGGCTCTTACTGATATAAAATCATGGGAAATCTCATCTTGAGGGGGGCTTCGCACTTAGATGCTTTCAGCGCTTATCCCTTCCCTACATAGCTACCCAGCGATGCCTTTGGCAAGACAACTGGTACACCAGCGGTAAGTCCACTCTGGTCCTCTCGTACTAGGAGCAGATCCTCTCAAATTTCCTACGCCCGCGACGGATAGGGACCGAACTGTCTCACGACGTTCTGAACCCAGCTCGCGTGCCGCTTTAATGGGCGAACAGCCCAACCCTTGGGACCGACTACAGCCCCAGGATGCGACGAGCCGACATCGAGGTGCCAAACCTCCCCGTCGATGTGAACTCTTGGGGGAGATAAGCCTGTTATCCCCAGGGTAGCTTTTATCCGTTGAGCGATGGCCCTTCCATGCGGAACCACCGGATCACTAAGCCCGACTTTCGTCCCTGCTCGAGTTGTTGCTCTCGCAGTCAAGCTCCCTTATACCTTTACACTCTGCGATTGATTTCCAACCAATCTGAGGGAACCTTTGGGCGCCTCCGTTACCTTTTAGGAGGCGACCGCCCCAGTCAAACTGCCCGTCAGACACTGTCTCCGATAGGGATTGCCTATCTGGGTTAGAGTAGCCATAACACAAGGGTAGTATCCCAACATCGCCTCTAACGAAACTGGCGTCCCGTTCTCAATGGCTCCTACCTATCCTGTACATGTGGTACAGATACTCAATATCAAACTGCAGTAAAGCTCCATGGGGTCTTTCCGTCCTGTCGCGGGTAACCTGCATCTTCACAGGTACTAAAATTTCACCGAGTCTCTCGTTGAGACAGTGCCCAAATCATTACGCCTTTCGTGCGGGTCGGAACTTACCCGACAAGGAATTTCGCTACCTTAGGACCGTTATAGTTACGGCCGCCGTTTACTGGGGCTTCAATTCAGATCTTCGCTTGCGCTAAACCCTCCTCTTAACCTTCCAGCACCGGGCAGGCGTCACCCCCTATACATCATCTTACGATTTAGCAGAGAGCTGTGTTTTTGATAAACAGTTGCTTGGGCCTATTCACTGCGGCTGTCATCGCTGACAGCACCCCTTCTCCCGAAGTTACGGGGTCATTTTGCCGAGTTCCTTAACGAGAGTTCTCTCGATCACCTGAGGCTACTCGCCTCGACTACCTGTGTCGGTTTGCGGTACGGGTAGTATGTATTTAAACGCTAGAAGCTTTTCTTGGCAGTGTGACATCACTAACTTCGCTACTAAACTTCGCTCCCCATCACAGCTCAATGTATTAGGTATAAGCATTTGACTCATACCACACCTCACTGCTTAGACGTGCTCTTCCATTCGCACGCTTTAGTTAGCCTTCTGCGTCCCTCCATCACTATACATACTAGTACAGGAATATCAACCTGTTGCCCATCGAATACACCTTTCGGTCTCTCCTTAGGTCCCGACTAACCCAGGGCGGACGAGCCTTCCCCTGGAAACCTTAGTCTTACGGTGGACAGGATTCTCACCTGTCTTGCGCTACTCATACCGGCATTCTCACTTCTATGCGTTCCAGCACTCCTCACGGTATACCTTCTTCACACATAGAACGCTCTCCTACCATTACTATTACTAGTAATCCACAGCTTCGGTAAATTGTTTTAGCCCCGGTACATTTTCGGCGCAGGGTCACTCGACTAGTGAGCTATTACGCACTCTTTGAATGAATAGCTGCTTCTAAGCTAACATCCTAGTTGTCTGTGCAACCCCACATCCTTTTCCACTTAACAATTATTTTGGGACCTTAGCTGGTGGTCTGGGCTGTTTCCCTTTCGACTACGGATCTTAGCACTCGCAGTCTGACTGCCGATTATATCTACTTGGCATTCGGAGTTTATCTGAGATTGGTAATCCGGGATGGACCCCTCACCCAAACAGTGCTCTACCTCCAAGAGACTTAACATCGACGCTAGCCCTAAAGCTATTTCGGAGAGAACCAGCTATCTCCAAGTTCGTTTGGAATTTCTCCGCTACCCACAAGTCATCCAAGCACTTTTCAACGTGCCCTGGTTCGGTCCTCCAGTGCGTTTTACCGCACCTTCAACCTGCTCATGGGTAGGTCACATGGTTTCGGGTCTACATCATGATACTATTTCGCCCTCTTAAGACTCGGTTTCCCTACGGCTCCGTCTCTTCAACTTAACCTCGCATCATAACGTAACTCGCCGGTTCATTCTACAAAAGGCACGCTCTCACCCATTAACGGGCTCGAACTTGTTGTAGGCACACGGTTTCAGGTTCTATTTCACTCCCCTCCCGGGGTGCTTTTCACCTTTCCCTCACGGTACTGGTTCACTATCGGTCACTAGAGAGTATTTAGGGTTGGGAGATGGTCCTCCCAGATTCCGACGAGATTTCGCGTGTCTCGCCGTACTCAGGATACTGCTAGGGCTCAATTCAATTTTAAATACGAGGCTATTACTCTCTTTGGCTTACCTTCCCAGGTAATTCTTCTATTAAATTAAAGTCCCACGTCGCAGTCCTACAACCCCGAGGAGTAAACTCCTCGGTTTGCCCTCCTGCCGTTTCGCTCGCCGCTACTAAGGCAATCGCGTTTGCTTTCTCTTCCTGCAGCTACTTAGATGTTTCAGTTCACTGCGTCTTCCTTCTCATGACCTTTATAGTCATGGATACTAACCATTAGTTAGTGGGTTCCCCCATTCGGACATCTCTGGATCAGCGCTTACTTACAGCTCCCCAAAGCATTTCGTCGTTAGTCACGTCCTTCTTCGGCTTCTAGTGCCAAGGCATCCACCGTGCGCCCTTATTAACTTAACCTTATTCCAGTCTTTCGACCTTCTTATTTTTTTTAATATGTTCGCGTTTATCTTTTTTTCGGTTTATTTCTTGTTACTTTTCTACAATCATTTTAATGATCGTGGAATTTGATATAGTTATTCAATTTTCAATGGACTATGTTTAGGATACAAAGCAACGCTCGCTTTAGCGAAACTTCTGTAGAAAATTAGGATTCTGACACAGTGTGCTTGCACACAAGGAAGATTATCTATTTTCCTAGGAAGTTAGTTGCGTGTTCAACTTCACTTATTATTAAGTTTAGGTGGACTTATATCCTATGGAGCCTAGCGGGATCGAACCGCTGACCTCCTGCGTGCAAAGCAGGCGCTCTCCCAGCTGAGCTAAGGCCCCGACTAATAAACTGGTTGTTACATTATTAGTGGTGGTACTATTCTATTACGTGAAGCTTAATTGTATTCAAACTAAAATCTTTTTCATACAGATTTCTTAACGTTCTCATAACTTAAATAAGACCTCTCAAAACTAAATAAGACAAGACCAAACGTCTTCCATTTCCTTAGAAAGGAGGTGATCCAGCCGCACCTTCCGATACGGCTACCTTGTTACGACTTCACCCCAATCATCTATCCCACCTTAGGCGGCTGGCTCCTAAATGGTTACCTCACCGACTTCGGGTGTTACAAACTCTCGTGGTGTGACGGGCGGTGTGTACAAGGCCCGGGAACGTATTCACCGCGGCGTGCTGATCCGCGATTACTAGCGATTCCGACTTCATGTAGGCGAGTTGCAGCCTACAATCCGAACTGAGATTGGCTTTAAGAGATTAGCTTGCCGTCACCGGCTTGCGACTCGTTGTACCAACCATTGTAGCACGTGTGTAGCCCAGGTCATAAGGGGCATGATGATTTGACGTCATCCCCACCTTCCTCCGGTTTATTACCGGCAGTCTCGCTAGAGTGCCCAACTTAATGATGGCAACTAACAATAGGGGTTGCGCTCGTTGCGGGACTTAACCCAACATCTCACGACACGAGCTGACGACAACCATGCACCACCTGTCACTTCTGCTCCGAAGAGAAAGCCTATCTCTAGGCCGGTCAGAAGGATGTCAAGACCTGGTAAGGTTCTTCGCGTTGCTTCGAATTAAACCACATGCTCCACCGCTTGTGCGGGCCCCCGTCAATTCCTTTGAGTTTCAACCTTGCGGTCGTACTCCCCAGGCGGAGTGCTTAATGCGTTAGCTCCGGCACTAAGCCCCGGAAAGGGCCTAACACCTAGCACTCATCGTTTACGGCGTGGACTACCAGGGTATCTAATCCTGTTTGCTCCCCACGCTTTCGAGCCTCAGCGTCAGTTACAGACCAGAGAGCCGCTTTCGCCACCGGTGTTCCTCCATATATCTACGCATTTCACCGCTACACATGGAATTCCACTCTCCCCTTCTGCACTCAAGTTTGACAGTTTCCAAAGCGAACTATGGTTAAGCCACAGCCTTTAACTTCAGACTTATCAAACCGCCTGCGCTCGCTTTACGCCCAATAAATCCGGACAACGCTCGGGACCTACGTATTACCGCGGCTGCTGGCACGTAGTTAGCCGTCCCTTTCTGGTTAGTTACCGTCACGTAATGGATTTTCCACTCCCATTACCGTTCTTCTCTAACAACAGAGCTTTACGATCCGAAAACCTTCTTCACTCACGCGGCGTTGCTCGGTCAGGGTTCCCCCCATTGCCGAAGATTCCCTACTGCTGCCTCCCGTAGGAGTCTGGGCCGTGTCTCAGTCCCAGTGTGGCCGATCACCCTCTCAGGTCGGCTATGTATCGTCGCCTTGGTGAGCCTTTACCTCACCAACTAGCTAATACAACGCAGGTCCATCTCATAGTGGAGCAGTTGCCCCTTTTAAGTAGATGACATGGGTCTTCTACTTTCATGCGGTATTAGCTATCGTTTCCAATAGTTATCCCCCGCTATAAGGTAGGTTACCTACGCGTTACTCACCCGTTCGCAACTCATTAGACTGGTGCAAGCACCTGTCCTCTGCGTTCTACTTGCATGTATTAGGCACGCCGCCAGCGTTCGTCCTGAGCCAGGATCAAACTCTCATTTTAGTTTGAACTTTCTCGTTCTTTCTGTCGCTGACAGATTTATTGCTTTTGCTTGACGGGTAATATGTCTTGCATATCACCCTCACGTTTGGTTTTTCTTGTCTTATTCAGTTCTCAAAGGTCTTTGAATTATTTTATAGAATAATTCACATCGGGAAGACAGGATTCGAACCTGCGACACCTTGGTCCCAAACCAAGTACTCTACCAAGCTGAGCTACTTCCCGAACTCATGCACCCTAGAGGGGTCGAACCTCTAACCGCCTGATTCGTAGTCAGGTACTCTATCCAGTTGAGCTAAGGGTGCTTTTTATTAAATTAATGCCGAGGACCGGAATCGAACCGGTACGATGTAAACCATCGCAGGATTTTAAGTCCTGTGCGTCTGCCAGTTCCGCCACCCCGGCCACTCAAAAGCGAACGACGGGATTCGAACCCGCGACCCCCACCTTGGCAAGGTGGTGTTCTACCACTGAACTACGTTCGCAATTGTTGTAAATGCCGGCTACATGATTTGAACACGCGACCCTCTGATTACAAATCAGATGCTCTACCAACTGAGCTAAGCCGGCCTAAGGTTATGCGGGTTAAGGGACTTGAACCCCCACGCCGTTAAGCGCCAGATCCTAAATCTGGTGCGTCTGCCAATTCCGCCAAACCCGCTTGATGACCCGTACTGGGCTCGAACCAGTGACCCATTGATTAAAAGTCAATTGCTCTACCAACTGAGCTAACGAGTCTCATCTTCATTTCTTCATTTGATTAACGAATGTCCTAAGCTTCGCTTATTCTATCCGCTACTTTTAAAAGTCCACAGACTTTTAAAACGGTCCCGACGGGAATCGAACCCGCGATCTTCGCCGTGACAGGGCGACGTGATAACCGCTACACTACGGGACCTCGTATCTTTATTAATACTATGGGAGTTAACGGGTTCGAACCGCTGACCCTCTGCTTGTAAGGCAGATGCTCTCCCAGCTGAGCTAAACTCCCATCGAGTGGTCTAAGCTAAGCGACTTCCGTATCTAACAGGGGGCAACCCCCAACTACTTCAGGCGTTCTAGGGCTTAACTGCTGTGTTCGGCATGGGTACAGGTGTATCTCCTAGGCTATCGTCACTTAACTTATGATTGAACTCTAATCTTAGTCCACTCAAAATTGAATAACTATATCTTATCAAGAACTCTACCTCTTTGTCAATAAACGTCTGTCTATTATTTCTTATCTTTGGATAAGTCCTCGAGCTATTAGTATTAGTCCGCTACATGTATCACTACACTTCCACTTCTAACCTATCTACCTGATCATCTCTCAGGGCTCTTACTGATATAAAATCATGGGAAATCTCATCTTGAGGGGGGCTTCGCACTTAGATGCTTTCAGCGCTTATCCCTTCCCTACATAGCTACCCAGCGATGCCTTTGGCAAGACAACTGGTACACCAGCGGTAAGTCCACTCTGGTCCTCTCGTACTAGGAGCAGATCCTCTCAAATTTCCTACGCCCGCGACGGATAGGGACCGAACTGTCTCACGACGTTCTGAACCCAGCTCGCGTGCCGCTTTAATGGGCGAACAGCCCAACCCTTGGGACCGACTACAGCCCCAGGATGCGACGAGCCGACATCGAGGTGCCAAACCTCCCCGTCGATGTGAACTCTTGGGGGAGATAAGCCTGTTATCCCCAGGGTAGCTTTTATCCGTTGAGCGATGGCCCTTCCATGCGGAACCACCGGATCACTAAGCCCGACTTTCGTCCCTGCTCGAGTTGTTGCTCTCGCAGTCAAGCTCCCTTATACCTTTACACTCTGCGATTGATTTCCAACCAATCTGAGGGAACCTTTGGGCGCCTCCGTTACCTTTTAGGAGGCGACCGCCCCAGTCAAACTGCCCGTCAGACACTGTCTCCGATAGGGATTGCCTATCTGGGTTAGAGTAGCCATAACACAAGGGTAGTATCCCAACATCGCCTCTAACGAAACTGGCGTCCCGTTCTCAATGGCTCCTACCTATCCTGTACATGTGGTACAGATACTCAATATCAAACTGCAGTAAAGCTCCATGGGGTCTTTCCGTCCTGTCGCGGGTAACCTGCATCTTCACAGGTACTAAAATTTCACCGAGTCTCTCGTTGAGACAGTGCCCAAATCATTACGCCTTTCGTGCGGGTCGGAACTTACCCGACAAGGAATTTCGCTACCTTAGGACCGTTATAGTTACGGCCGCCGTTTACTGGGGCTTCAATTCAGATCTTCGCTTGCGCTAAACCCTCCTCTTAACCTTCCAGCACCGGGCAGGCGTCACCCCCTATACATCATCTTACGATTTAGCAGAGAGCTGTGTTTTTGATAAACAGTTGCTTGGGCCTATTCACTGCGGCTGTCATCGCTGACAGCACCCCTTCTCCCGAAGTTACGGGGTCATTTTGCCGAGTTCCTTAACGAGAGTTCTCTCGATCACCTGAGGCTACTCGCCTCGACTACCTGTGTCGGTTTGCGGTACGGGTAGTATGTATTTAAACGCTAGAAGCTTTTCTTGGCAGTGTGACATCACTAACTTCGCTACTAAACTTCGCTCCCCATCACAGCTCAATGTATTAGGTATAAGCATTTGACTCATACCACACCTCACTGCTTAGACGTGCTCTTCCATTCGCACGCTTTAGTTAGCCTTCTGCGTCCCTCCATCACTATACATACTAGTACAGGAATATCAACCTGTTGCCCATCGAATACACCTTTCGGTCTCTCCTTAGGTCCCGACTAACCCAGGGCGGACGAGCCTTCCCCTGGAAACCTTAGTCTTACGGTGGACAGGATTCTCACCTGTCTTGCGCTACTCATACCGGCATTCTCACTTCTATGCGTTCCAGCACTCCTCACGGTATACCTTCTTCACACATAGAACGCTCTCCTACCATTACTATTACTAGTAATCCACAGCTTCGGTAAATTGTTTTAGCCCCGGTACATTTTCGGCGCAGGGTCACTCGACTAGTGAGCTATTACGCACTCTTTGAATGAATAGCTGCTTCTAAGCTAACATCCTAGTTGTCTGTGCAACCCCACATCCTTTTCCACTTAACAATTATTTTGGGACCTTAGCTGGTGGTCTGGGCTGTTTCCCTTTCGACTACGGATCTTAGCACTCGCAGTCTGACTGCCGATTATATCTACTTGGCATTCGGAGTTTATCTGAGATTGGTAATCCGGGATGGACCCCTCACCCAAACAGTGCTCTACCTCCAAGAGACTTAACATCGACGCTAGCCCTAAAGCTATTTCGGAGAGAACCAGCTATCTCCAAGTTCGTTTGGAATTTCTCCGCTACCCACAAGTCATCCAAGCACTTTTCAACGTGCCCTGGTTCGGTCCTCCAGTGCGTTTTACCGCACCTTCAACCTGCTCATGGGTAGGTCACATGGTTTCGGGTCTACATCATGATACTATTTCGCCCTCTTAAGACTCGGTTTCCCTACGGCTCCGTCTCTTCAACTTAACCTCGCATCATAACGTAACTCGCCGGTTCATTCTACAAAAGGCACGCTCTCACCCATTAACGGGCTCGAACTTGTTGTAGGCACACGGTTTCAGGTTCTATTTCACTCCCCTCCCGGGGTGCTTTTCACCTTTCCCTCACGGTACTGGTTCACTATCGGTCACTAGAGAGTATTTAGGGTTGGGAGATGGTCCTCCCAGATTCCGACGAGATTTCGCGTGTCTCGCCGTACTCAGGATACTGCTAGGGCTCAATTCAATTTTAAATACGAGGCTATTACTCTCTTTGGCTTACCTTCCCAGGTAATTCTTCTATTAAATTAAAGTCCCACGTCGCAGTCCTACAACCCCGAGGAGTAAACTCCTCGGTTTGCCCTCCTGCCGTTTCGCTCGCCGCTACTAAGGCAATCGCGTTTGCTTTCTCTTCCTGCAGCTACTTAGATGTTTCAGTTCACTGCGTCTTCCTTCTCATGACCTTTATAGTCATGGATACTAACCATTAGTTAGTGGGTTCCCCCATTCGGACATCTCTGGATCAGCGCTTACTTACAGCTCCCCAAAGCATTTCGTCGTTAGTCACGTCCTTCTTCGGCTTCTAGTGCCAAGGCATCCACCGTGCGCCCTTATTAACTTAACCTTATTCCAGTCTTTCGACCTTCTTATTTTTTTTAATATGTTCGCGTTTATCTTTTTTTCGGTTTATTTCTTGTTACTTTTCTACAATCATTTTAATGATCGTGGAATTTGATATAGTTATTCAATTTTCAATGGACTATGTTTAGGATACAAAGCAACGCTCGCTTTAGCGAAACTTCTGTAGAAAATTAGGATTCTGACACAGTGTGCTTGCACACAAGGAAGATTATCTATTTTCCTAGGAAGTTAGTTGCGTGTTCAACTTCACTTATTATTAAGTTTAGGTGGACTTATATCCTATGGAGCCTAGCGGGATCGAACCGCTGACCTCCTGCGTGCAAAGCAGGCGCTCTCCCAGCTGAGCTAAGGCCCCGACTAATAAACTGGTTGTTACATTATTAGTGGTGGTACTATTCTATTACGTGAAGCTTAATTGTATTCAAACTAAAATCTTTTTCATACAGATTTCTTAACGTTCTCATAACTTAAATAAGACCTCTCAAAACTAAATAAGACAAGACCAAACGTCTTCCATTTCCTTAGAAAGGAGGTGATCCAGCCGCACCTTCCGATACGGCTACCTTGTTACGACTTCACCCCAATCATCTATCCCACCTTAGGCGGCTGGCTCCTAAATGGTTACCTCACCGACTTCGGGTGTTACAAACTCTCGTGGTGTGACGGGCGGTGTGTACAAGGCCCGGGAACGTATTCACCGCGGCGTGCTGATCCGCGATTACTAGCGATTCCGACTTCATGTAGGCGAGTTGCAGCCTACAATCCGAACTGAGATTGGCTTTAAGAGATTAGCTTGCCGTCACCGGCTTGCGACTCGTTGTACCAACCATTGTAGCACGTGTGTAGCCCAGGTCATAAGGGGCATGATGATTTGACGTCATCCCCACCTTCCTCCGGTTTATTACCGGCAGTCTCGCTAGAGTGCCCAACTTAATGATGGCAACTAACAATAGGGGTTGCGCTCGTTGCGGGACTTAACCCAACATCTCACGACACGAGCTGACGACAACCATGCACCACCTGTCACTTCTGCTCCGAAGAGAAAGCCTATCTCTAGGCCGGTCAGAAGGATGTCAAGACCTGGTAAGGTTCTTCGCGTTGCTTCGAATTAAACCACATGCTCCACCGCTTGTGCGGGCCCCCGTCAATTCCTTTGAGTTTCAACCTTGCGGTCGTACTCCCCAGGCGGAGTGCTTAATGCGTTAGCTCCGGCACTAAGCCCCGGAAAGGGCCTAACACCTAGCACTCATCGTTTACGGCGTGGACTACCAGGGTATCTAATCCTGTTTGCTCCCCACGCTTTCGAGCCTCAGCGTCAGTTACAGACCAGAGAGCCGCTTTCGCCACCGGTGTTCCTCCATATATCTACGCATTTCACCGCTACACATGGAATTCCACTCTCCCCTTCTGCACTCAAGTTTGACAGTTTCCAAAGCGAACTATGGTTAAGCCACAGCCTTTAACTTCAGACTTATCAAACCGCCTGCGCTCGCTTTACGCCCAATAAATCCGGACAACGCTCGGGACCTACGTATTACCGCGGCTGCTGGCACGTAGTTAGCCGTCCCTTTCTGGTTAGTTACCGTCACGTAATGGATTTTCCACTCCCATTACCGTTCTTCTCTAACAACAGAGCTTTACGATCCGAAAACCTTCTTCACTCACGCGGCGTTGCTCGGTCAGGGTTCCCCCCATTGCCGAAGATTCCCTACTGCTGCCTCCCGTAGGAGTCTGGGCCGTGTCTCAGTCCCAGTGTGGCCGATCACCCTCTCAGGTCGGCTATGTATCGTCGCCTTGGTGAGCCTTTACCTCACCAACTAGCTAATACAACGCAGGTCCATCTCATAGTGGAGCAGTTGCCCCTTTTAAGTAGATGACATGGGTCTTCTACTTTCATGCGGTATTAGCTATCGTTTCCAATAGTTATCCCCCGCTATAAGGTAGGTTACCTACGCGTTACTCACCCGTTCGCAACTCATTAGACTGGTGCAAGCACCTGTCCTCTGCGTTCTACTTGCATGTATTAGGCACGCCGCCAGCGTTCGTCCTGAGCCAGGATCAAACTCTCATTTTAGTTTGAACTTTCTCGTTCTTTCTGTCGCTGACAGATTTATTGCTTTTGCTTGACGGGTAATATGTCTTGCATATCACCCTCACGTTTGGTTTTTCTTGTCTTATTCAGTTCTCAAAGGTCTTGCATCTCTTACGAGACAACTATTTTATTCTATCAGCTATCTCCTGCTTTGTCAATAACTTTTTTCAGTTTATTTGACTCTGATGATAACTGTGCTGCTCTTTTAGCAACTTTATTAGTATACCTACCTTTTGTCTCTTTGTCAAGATAATTATTTCTAATTTGAAAAGTTTTTTTCTATAATATTACGAATGCTACAAAATAGATTAAGCTAATGATTATGTGCTATCTACACTTTTACTTTTGAATTAATAAAAAAGATTGAAGAAGACGCCCTACTAGACATTTTCTTCAATCCGAACTTAAAATTTAGTTTAAGTTTTATTTTCCTCTGAGCGATGATACCCATAAACAAAATAGATTATTGTTCCAATTAATGTGGAAATTCCAAATGCTATCCAGGTTATAACCATATATTGTGACATGAACGAAGCACAAATAGTAATGGCAATGATCGGTAATAATGGAACTAGTGGCGTTGTAAATTCACCTGTTTTGGGTTTACCATTATTTTTTCGTAAAATAATGATAGAAAAAGACATAATGATGAGGTAAGCAAGAGTACAAATATTAACAAATTCTGCTAAACTAGCGAGAGGGACTAATCCTGCACAAATCATTGATATAAGACCAACAGTAATCGTTGCATTTTGGGGAACGAAACTATTTTTTGAGACTTTCTGTAATGATTTTGGTAAAAGACCATCCCTACTAATTGTATAAACAATTCTTGCTAGCGCAAATGTCATCGATATACAAACCGTTATTAAAGTCATTACTGCAACGATAGAGATATAATTAGCTGCCCAATCCATCTTAACAAGTCTTAAGGCATAGGATACAGCATCAGGAACATTTAATTTCTTATAATAAACAATTCCTGTAAGGATAGTAGTCACAACTATATATAAAATAGTTACAATTAATAGTGATAGGGTTATTCCTCTAGGTATATTCTTTTGAGGTTCTTGTACTTCATCTACTGTCATAGAAATTGACTCAAATCCTAAAAAAGCAAAAAACATAACAGAGGCACCAGCAAAAATCCCAGATTTTCCTCCGTAAAACTGACCTAATCCATAAGGAGCAAATGGTATCCAGTTATTTGCCTTAATAAAAAATAATCCAACAACTATAAATAATGCCAAGGCAGAAAATTTTAAAATAACAAGTATAGAATTAAATTTTAAAGCTGTTTTTGAGTTCATTAAAACAATAGCTGTAACTATTAACATGACCAAAACTGGTAAAATATCAATATAAGTTCCTTCTTTAGGATTAAATGTTCCATTCAATGCTGTTGGAATATGCATACCAAAATTACTAAGTAACCCTTTAAGGTAACTCCCCCAGCCTACTGCAACGCTGGAAATAGCTGTCAAGAATTCCATAATGATGTACCAACCGACAATCCATGCGGGAAATTCACCTAAGGTAGCATAGACATAGCTATAAGCTCCACCATTAGCCGGAATTCTAGAAGAAAACTCTGCGTAAAATAATGCTAAGATAGCAACTGCTGCGGCTGATAGAATAATAGATATAGTAAGCGCTGGACCTGCATACTTAGCAGCACCAATTCCTGTTATTGTAAATACTCCTGTACCTACCATGGAACCAAGGCCAAGGAATATGAGATCTTGAACCTTTAAATGTCTCCTCATTTCTGTTTTTTTGACACTGTTATTTTTTTTGCGAAATAGATTCATATTGACCTTTCTTCTCTAATAAATATCCTTTAGTGTAACACAGTTATAAAAACCTGTAAATATAATAAAAAATCCAAAGATCTTTGATCTCTGGATTTTTTTATTATTGTTCGTCTTCTTCTACCATTTTATCCTTAATTTCTTCATATGACAATGCATGAACATCTTCATTCTCAGAATCTGGCGTTTCTGGCATTTTACCTGTCTCAAAAATAGATTTAATTTGAGCAGCATCCAATGTTTCATATTTCAATAGAGCTTCAGCAATTAATTTGTGAGTTTCTCTATTTTCATTGATAATATCAGCTGCTTTATTACGTGCTTGATTTAAGAGAGCTCTGACTTCATCATCAATCATTTGAGCAGTTTGTGCAGAGTAAGATTTTTCTGGTGAAATCTGCCCCGGCATCATGGCATGATTTCCCTCATACTGAACTGGACCAAGTTTTTCACTCATGCCATATTCTGTAATCATAGCTCTAGCCATTTGAGTAGCTTGCTCAAAGTCATTTGAAGCTCCTGTTGTTTGGGCATTAAAAATAATTTCCTCAGCAACACGTCCACCCATAAGACCAGCAAGTTGCTCTTTTAAGTCATCTTTTGATAGCAACATTTGATCCTCTTTAGGAAGAGCAATCATATAGCCACCTGCACGACCACGTGGAACAATAGTAACTTTATGAACCACACGAGCATTTGATAAAATTAAACCAACGATTGTATGTCCCGCTTCGTGGTAAGCAACCATTTCCCGTTCTCTTTGAGATATTGTTCTATCTTTCTTAGAAGGTCCAGCAATAACACGATCTTCCGCTTCATCAATATCACTAGCATCAATTTTTTCTTTGTTACGACGGGCTGCAACTAATGCTGCTTCATTCAAAACATTTTCTAAATCAGCTCCAACAAAACCAGGTGTTTGTTGAGCAACAACTTTCAAATTAACATCTTCTGCTAATGGTTTATTCTTAGCATGAACTCTCAATATAGCTTCACGACCTTTAACATCAGGACGACCAACTAGAACTTTACGATCAAAACGGCCCGGTCTTAACAAAGCTGGATCTAGGACATCACTACGGTTTGTTGCTGCAATAACAATAATACTTTCATTTCCTTCAAAACCATCCATTTCAATTAAAAGTTGGTTCAAGGTTTGTTCACGTTCATCATTACCGCCGCCCATTCCAGCACCACGGCGTCTACCAACAGCATCAATCTCGTCAATAAAAATAATAGCACGTTCAGCTTTTTTAGCATCTTCAAACAAAGAGCGAACACGACTAGCACCAACACCGACGAACATTTCAACAAAGTCAGAACCTGAGATACTGAAGAAAGGCACTCCCGCTTCGCCTGCTACTGCTTTTGCTAATAAGGTTTTACCTGTCCCGGGAGGACCTTCAAGCAAAACCCCAGAAGGAATTCTGGCACCTAAAGCTTTATATTTTTTAGGGTTTTTAAGAAAATCAACTACCTCTACAAGCTCTTGTTTCTCTTCCTCAGCTCCAGCAACATCTGTAAAACGTACCTTTACATCGTCTTTACTTTGAGATTTTGCTTTATTCTTACCAAAACTCATGGCGCCTCGAGCACCACCTCCACCTTGATTCATCATCATCATCATGAAACCTGCGAAAATAATGATAGGCAAGAAACTTACTAAGAATGATATCCAAGCGCCACTTGAACTTTCTTGTTTTACTGAAACTGTAGTACCACTTTTATCAGCAGCTGTCATCAGTTCTTTAACCACAGAATCACTAGGTAAGACTAAGGCAGTAAACTCTGAAACTTTTGTTGATGAGCCTGTTCCAAAAAACGACAAACCTTGATCAATAGCATTTTTTTGTGGCTTCTCATATTTTCCTTTAACCTCTATGATACTTCCACTTGGCTGATAAGTAATTGATTTAACATCGCCAGCTTTGATTTGTTTGATTAGTTTGGTATAACTAATCTGTTGGCTTTGTGTACTTGTTCCTCTCAAATAGTATTGGAAACCTGTAATAACAAGCACAATAACTATAATATAGACAAATGAATTTTTAACAAAACCATTATTTTTATTATTTTTCATAAAGTAACAATTAACCTTTTCCTATTTTGAATAGATTTCTTCTTTTAAAACTCCTACATAGGGAAGATTACGGTAGTTTTCTTCGTAATCTAAACCAAAACCAACAATAAATTCGTTTGGTACATCATAACAAACATAGTCAGCTTCAATCTCAACCACTCGGCCTTCTGGCTTATCAAATAAGGTTGCAATTTTGACAGAATTGGCTTTTCGATATTTGAACATATCCCTTAAATATTTTAAGGTCCGACCAGTATCAATAATATCTTCAACAAAAAGAATATCACGACCTTCAATATTAGTGTCAACGTCTTTTAATATTTTGACCTCACCACTACTAGTTGTACCACCATGATAACTTGAAACGACCATAAAATCAATCTCGACATGGGTATCAATATGTTTCATCAA
This sequence comes from Streptococcus porcinus, assembly GCF_900475415.1. NCBI lineage: Bacteria > Bacillati > Bacillota > Bacilli > Lactobacillales > Streptococcaceae > Streptococcus > Streptococcus porcinus. The sequence continues at coordinate 13,775 of NZ_LS483388.1, read as the reverse complement.
TTCAGACATAAATGGAACAGAACCTTTTAAAACTCCAACCAATAAAGGATTTTTCCCATGGTAATCCTTTGTTAACTGTTGGCCAAGTTCTTTAGTCTTCAAAATGATATCTTCTTCTGAATAAAGAATTTTTTTAATATCTTGCTCAAGCATGGTGTCACCTTTTTCTTAATTTTTCAATATAGAGTCTAGCCTTCATTATATCACGTTCTGATGCTTTTCTCAAATATGTTTTACCAGCTATCATAACAAAGATAATTTCATTTTCTTGAACCCCAATAATAGCTTCTTTCCTCTCTTGTTGGGAAAATTTCTCATCAATAAAGAGTCGTCTAAGCTTTTTAGAAAATGTTCCAAAATCAATTTTATCACCAGGCTGGCGCCTACGAAGTATTATGGGCGTTAAGTGATAGATTGGAATAGTGAATTCACCCGCTATATTAGCTCCTTTGGACCCGAAAGTAAACTTATAAGATTGGTAAGAAAGGTCTGAGTCATATTTTAACAGAAGCTCCATCTCCTTGGGCTCCGTCTCAAGCCTGATTTTTCGAATGTGAAATTGATTAGATGTAATAACAAGCTCGTAGTTATTTTTTAAGAAAAATTCTCCCTGTCCTTTTGCTCTTAAAATATGTAATACTTCTTTAACCTGCTTGCGAGATAAAAATAGGTCATCAAATTTTGCTAAATAATTTTGTAATAAGTAGAATTGAACAGAGTCTGTTTGTTCTAGAAATATTTTTCTATCTGTAACATCAATGTGATTTGTTAAGTCCGCTAGTGCTATAAAAAGAGTCTCAGATTCCTCAGCGAGAGCTAATATTGACTCACTTAACTTAGGATTCTCTCTTTCTAATTCTTTCAAATAAAAGTTGCGGACGCGATTTCGAAAATAATCAAGACCTAAATTACTACTGTCTTCAAAATGATAAGGATTAGGTAAATCATTTTTATGAAAGTGTAAAAATGGTCTAATCAATTGGCCACCGGAAAATGGCTGAACTTCTTTGATTCCAGCAAGATATCGGAGTAAGCTCCCTCTAATCAGACGCATAAAAACAGTTTCCACTTGATCATCTGCATGATGTGCTGTCACAAGGGCTGTGTAATCTCCTTGAACCATTATCCTTTTGAAAAATTGGTAGCGAAAATCACGCGCCCTCTGCTCTGAAAAATTACCTTTGAAATAGTCAATAAAAATTGGGATATCATGTTGTTCAGCCCATTTTTTTAAATAGTCTTCCTCTAATTCAGACTCTTTTCTTTGTTTGTGATTGACATGAGCAATAGCAATACTTATATCTAATTGACGTTTAAAGGTATGTAAAAAGTGCAGTAAATTCATTGAATCTACTCCACCTGAAACAGCTATTAAAACCTTTTTATGATTTTTAAAAAAAGCTTTTTGAAGACAATAAGTATAAATTTTTGAATATATCATTTTAAAATGGCATAGACATCATCTGCTATATCTGTAATATCGTCATAAGAGGATTTATCTGTAAAAATAGATAAAATAAAGGGTGAATTCCCGTAGACAATTGCAACATCGTGTTTATAGTCATAGGCGTCACCAATCTTATGAGCAACTGGTACCTGAATATTTTTTGAAATCCGTTTATTATCAAAATCAGTTTGAGAAAGATAGGAAATAATTTCTCCTTTTTGGTAATAGATAGACTCCATAATATTTGCAGCAGCGTGTGATGATATCATTCTACTTTCCATATTCCAGTCAATACCTGAAATAGCATTAATCTGTGAATAAAATTTGTGATCATATTTATTAGCAACATAATAACCTAAAATATTTGTAGCTACATTATCAGAATGTTGGGCAATAGCTTTTAATAAAGTATCAACAAGATATTCTTTATTATCAGCTTCTTTATCAATATGCCCGCTACCGGATGGGCCATAGGCACCATCAAAATGATTAACTTGATTGACATACTTTAAAGGCTTGTCTAATTTTATTTGACCTGTATTTAATTGATTCTGCACATAATATAACGTTGCTAGTTTAGCAATACTTGCCGAATACATCATTTTATCAGCATTAATACCAGCACTGGCCTGGCTATCCAACTGCTTAACATAGATAGAATACTTATCTTTATTATATTTTTGACTTAAAACCTCTTGTACTTTAACCATACGGTTATCGGCTCTTGAGAGATCTTTCTCGGAAATCCATCCTTTATTGTCAATATAATAATAGTTTCCTTCTTGCGTTTGTGCCATCTGACTGGCATGAACATTAGTAAAAGCTGTTAAATCAGTCTTGATAGTGGAAATACCCTTCACAAAAGGTTGTTTATAGACAGTAAAGTTTCCTTGTAACCAAAAAGTAAGATTTACCTCTACCTGATTAATAGCCATATCATCATAAATATATCGACGATTTGCTTCAATATAGGTGCCATCTGATAATGCAAACACAGGTGTACCACTTCCATTTAGGAGTAAATCTGTAATTTGAAAATCATCATTAGGTTTCAAAACTTTTGCGAAAATATTTAAATTAGCATCTGAATAGGTATTTGTTTCATAATAAAGATTAGGATTTTGAGGAATATTGCTAAAATAAGTTGCCCTAGAGGCAATGCTTTGTGTCAGAGGATGAAGATGCGTATTAGAAAAATTAATTTCTTTTTCGGTACTAATAACAGGTACAGGAGACACAAAAAAGACCATTATCATTAATGCTAATAGTTTTTTCATGCTGTCTCCTTTCTTAATTATCTTTCATCGAATAGTTCTTCTTTTAAAGTTTGATTTTCTTTTTTGAGTTCTTCTAACTTTTCTTCTGAAAAAGATAGAAAAGTTTCTATTTTTTTGACAATATCTTCCATAATTTATTATTTTGGTAGCAATCCTGGGATTGGGTAAACAATTTCACCTTCTTGAGTTAAATAATATTTAGCACGAGCGTATTTCTTAACAAAATTTGTATCTTTAAGTTGGTTTGCTAACTGCTTTTCAGCTTGGGTACTAGCATCTAGTTCTTTGTATTCTTTTTTTAACTTAATAACTTGCTGATTTTGTTTTTGTAAAGATACATAGCTTTTAACCAAATTATAAGTTGGTAAGATAAAAAGAAACATCATAATAACTAGAATCCAGCCCATAAAACGGTTACGTTTTTTTAACTCTTCTTCTTCAAAGCGTTTTTTCTGATTTTCATCCTTGATGAATTTATTATTTAATTGGACGATGCTAGGCTTCTTCATTGCTTTCAATCCTTGTTTCTTTAATAATTTCATACATTTTTAGAGCATCTTCTTTTTTGGTACTATCCTTCATCTCTACTACTTTAACTGTTAGCAATTTATTGCCGAAACGAATTTCAATCTCATCATTTAATTTTAAATCAGTAGAGCTTTTAGCTAAAATACCATTAACTTTTATTCTACCCTTATCTGCAACCTCTTTTGCTACTGGTCTCCTTTTTATAATCCGAGAAACCTTTAAAAATTTATCTAATCTCATCTTTTACCTCACAATCCATTTTATTCTATCATTTTTCTTTTGCAAATGGTAGGTAAGTCCATAATTTCTTATCAAAAGCATTCAGATGCTTTGCTACGAAAATAAAAATCATTAAGCCGATTAAACTAGTAAGAATAATCTCTGTAAAATTTTCAGTTCGTGTTTTATTTGGCAATATAGTCTGTACAATAAAAACCACAATGAGCATAGAGAGTATGCTAATGATAAATCTCCAATTTTTAAAACATTTTATTTCCATATTAGCATATCTGCTATATAAGATAAGAACAATAATTAAAGGTAAGATGGTTGATAAAGAGCTTCCAACAATACCATATAATCTTGTCAGTAGGGGTGTCATGATTACTTTCAATAATAGTCCTAAGCATAGGAATAAGAATGACAATTTTTGACGATTTTCAATAAAGAATTTTTGATGAAAAAATTGGATAAGACTTGATATAAAAATAATACTGATAAAAATTTCTAGACTTAACCAACCCTTATTATCCTCAAATAAAGTTCTATTCATAGCAGCTAAAATCATAGAAAAACCGAGATAAATAGTCATATTTAAGTAACAGATAAAGTCAAAAAAATACTGACTTTCACTTTGATAAATTTGCTGATTTTTATAATAGTCCTTAGTCAGTTTTGGTAGAAAAGTTGTAAAGAAAGCAGTTGAGAAAATAAGGCCAAATTGAATAAGTGGTTGACCACGATCATAGATGCCTTTACTAACTTCAGCCATTACATGAGGATAACCAGCTCCTATCAAACTATTTTTAACAAATAAAGCATCAATAAATTGAAATAGCAGTAAATAGACAGTATAGAAGATGAAAATTAAGCTAGAAATACCTATAGAAGATTTTTCAGTATTACTCTTTTTTTGCTTAATGGCTAAAAAATGTAAAGCTTTAGGATCTTGATAAATAAAATAAATAAGGATAGAGAGGCTAGCAACTAAATTTCCGGTTGCTGCCATATTTGCCGTTCTATAAATTGACCAAGAAAATAGCTTATAAAATAAAGCTGCTAGAAGAATAATACTTACCCTGATGACCTGTTCCATTACCTGACTGACAGCTGTTGGAATCATATTCACTCTTGCTTGGGCTAAACCACGGTAAAAAGAATTAAAAGGGACAGTCAGTAAAACTAAAGCAGTTATGAAAATACTAAAAATTAACTTTTCACTTCCAATAATGATAGCTAACGGTCTGCAAAAGAGAATTAATAATAAAGCAAAAATAAGACTTATCAACATTTGAAATCTAAATAGAAATTGCAAATCGTCATGTTTGTTTTTTTGGAAGATACTTGCAACAACATTGGGAAGTGCTGTTAAGCTTAAAGCGCTGATAATTGCAAGTAACGGATAAACTTGTTGATAGGCATAAAAGCCCCTATCTCCTACTATGTTTTGATAAGGAATACGATAAAGAGCTGCCAATATTTTCGAAATAAGGCCGCTTAATGTTATTACTAAACTTGATTTACTAACTTGATTTTCGAGTTTTTCTGTCTTTAATTTCACCCAAGCATTCTCCAAATAACATCAATTCTTCTAAAATGTCATAATCTTTTTTATACTTAATATCAAAAATAATATCAATTTTCCCATTCGTTTCACTAATTCTTGCTTTTAGAGTTGTCTTTGCTAAAGCTTCAAAATAATCTTGAGTAAGATAATAAGTTAGAGATACTTTTTCAAATCGTACAATTACTTGATTTCCTTTTCGCTCTACTAACTCTGCAAAAGCTTTATCCATATAATATTTGAGTAAACCGATTTCTAAGAGATAGGCTACCTGATCAGGATATTCTCCAAAACGATCAATAATCTCCTCTTGTAAGAGCAGATAATCATCTTTACTTTCAATTTCTCGAATACGCTTATAAAGCTCAATTTTTTGTCGCTCATCCGTGATGTATTCCTGAGGAAGATATGCATCTATTTGTAAATTAATTTCAGCATTACCTTTATGTCTTAACTTAACTCTTCCTTGTTTATTAGCAATAGCTTCTTCTAATAATTGAGAGTACATTTCAAAACCAACAGAATCAATAAAGCCACTCTGTGAAGCTCCTAAAATGTTACCTGCTCCACGAATTGCTAAATCACGCATAGCAATTTTGAAACCTGATCCTAATTCTGTGAACCCTTTAATGGCTTCTAAACGTTTTTCTGATATTTCAGACAAAATTTTATCTGGACGATACATCAAATACGCATAAGCGATTCGATTGGAACGTCCTACACGCCCCCGTAGTTGATAAAGGGTAGACAATCCCATATGATCAGCATTTTCGACAAATAAGGTATTAACATTTGAAATATCAACTCCTGTCTCTATAATTGTAGTCGCTACTAGAACATCATAGTCACCATTTATAAAGTCAATCAGAGTATTTTCAAGTTGAATTTCACTCATTTGTCCATGAACAAAACCGATTGCCGCTTCTGGCACTAGCTCTTGTAGCTGTGACACTTTTTTATCAATGGTGTCAACTTTATTGTATACATAAAAAACTTGACCTCCACGATCCATTTCTCGCAGGATAGCCTCTCTAACTAAGCTAGGATTTGTCTCTAAGACATAAGTTTGAACAGGATAACGATTCGTCGGAGGAGTTTCAATAACTGATAAGTCTCTGATACCAAGCATTGACATGTGAAGTGTTCTGGGAATCGGCGTTGCTGTTAGGGTTAAAACATCAACTTTACTCTTTAATTCTTTTAACTTTTCTTTGTGTTTAACACCAAAACGCTGTTCCTCATCAATAACAATTAGGCCTAAGTCAGAAAATTGAACATCTTTTGACAGGAGACGATGAGTACCTATAATAATATCAACTTGACCTTTAGCAAGTTTTTCTAGACTTGTATTTTGTTCTTTTTTACTTCGAAAACGGCTTAGAACATCAACTTCAACTGGATAATTTTCAAATCGCTCTCTAAAATTATCATAATGTTGCTGAGCTAAGACAGTTGTTGGAACTAAAATAGCAACTTGTTTATGATCTTTTACAGCTTTAAATGCTGCTCTCATAGCCACTTCTGTTTTACCAAATCCAACATCACCTACTAAAAGACGATCCATTGGGAGTTGACTTTCCATATCTTTTTTAATTTCTTGAATTGAGCGCAATTGATCTTCAGTTTCAACAAAAGGAAAATCATTATCAAATGATTCTTGCAATTCGTCATCAGGTGAAAATTGAAATCCTTTTAACTGACTTCTTTCAGCATATAACCTTAATAAATCATCGGCGATATCTTCCACTTGTTTGCTGACTTTTTGTTTTGTCTTTTGGAAACGACCGTCATTTAATTTATTTATCTTAGGCTCTTTACCATCAGCAGAAACATATTTTGATAAACTTTCAATCTGTTCAACAGGAAGAGAAATCCTATCTGAATTTTGATATTGGATAGTTACATAATCACGATGAATACCTTGAAGTTTAATCGTTTCAATGCCTAAAAAACGACCTATTCCATGAACATTGTGAACAACATAATCACCCTTTACTAATTCATTGTAATTTTTTAATCGTTCAGCATTACTAATATTTGACTTCCGAACACGACGCTTAATTTTTTTATGATAAATTTCATGCTCAGTAATATAGGCAACTTTTTCATCTGCAAAATAAAATCCATTTGCTAATTGACCAATTATTATCTGGACTTGATGAGCTTGAATATTATTATGGTCTATCAAAGGAATATTGAAATGATAGTCTTCTAAATTTTTTAATAATCGTTCATAAGCATGTTCTGACTCAACTTGAATGAGGACTGTCGCATTTGATTTTTTATAGCGGTTAATTTCATCAATTAGTAATGGAAATTGATTAAAAAACTCTTGCATAGCATACTGAGTAAACTGATACAACTTGTCAAATTTAATATTTCCTAAACCTTTATGAAAATTAGAGAAAAAAGTTGCTGGCTTGTAAGTTCTAATATTCCTATAAGTATCTGCAAAGTAATGCAAAGAAGGGAGAGCTTTACCCTGATGTAAATCTTCTGTTAACAAATTAGCAACTTCTAAATCAAAGCTAGCATTTTTATCTAGTATTTTTTGGAAATCATCAAAAAATACTGGTACCCCTTTAGGGATATAATCGAGCAATGTCCACTCTTTTTCATAAAAGAGAGAAAGAAATTTGCCGATATCTTTATGTCGATAACCATCTTTTGAGACTGCTAGGATGTCTTCTAAATAGGATTTTGATTCAGCGTTTACCAAATGAAGAGCTGATTCCAGATTACTAATTCCACGTGAAAAATCTGCTTTTTCTAAAATCATTTCACTAGCAGGGCTAATCATAATTTCTCTTAAATTTTCAATAGATTTTTGACTATCACTATCAAAATAACGAATTCCGTCTATTTCATCCCCAAAAAACTCAATTCGATATGGGTTAGCTTGCCTAACCTCATAAATATCTAAAATATCTCCGCGTCTACTAAATTCCCCAGGATTAATCACTTGACTAACTTTTTGGTAACCAATTTGAGTCAAATTTTTGACCAAATCATCAAGATTATAATCATTTCCAACACAAAATCGGAAACTGTATTTTTGAAAGATCCGAGGGTTAGGTAAAAGGATTTTTAAACCTACAATGGTAGTTAATAAAATTCCTTTAGCGTTATGATTTATTAGAAATTGCAGAGCTTCTATCCTTGACAATGACTTATCTAAAGAAGAAAAAATAAACTCAGCAGGAGCAACATCATCTGCAAAAAACTGATAAACTTCATCTTCTCCTATCAAAGCAGACAAGTCTGATGCTAATTTTTCTAGTTCATTTTGACTAGAAGTAATAATAATTAACTTACCATTCTGATAACGGTAATTGGCTGCAACCGCTAATGCTTTACTTGATCCAGATAAACCCATTATTAATTGTCTATCCAGATTTACCGAATTTGACATCCACTCTTGTAAGAGTTTATTTTGACTAAATAATTCTATAATATTCATAATTACCCATTGAATTTTTGCATAGTTAATTCAAAGTTATCTTCTTGTAAATAGAAATTTACAGCCGTGACAACTTTTTCTAGTGTTAATGCAATTCTTATTCCATCTTCTTTTTCAAATTTTCCTAATACGTGATTGATGACCGTCATTCCAGGGCGTGGTCGACCGATACCAATTTTGACACGATCAAATTCTTGACTGCCTATATTTGCAATAATAGACTTTATGCCATTGTGTCCACCAGCAGAACCTTTTTGGCGAAAACGAAGTTTACCTACTTCCATATCTAAATCATCATAAATGACAATTAAGTCTGAAATAGAGATATTATAATAAGTCAATAATGCTCTAACAGTAATACCACTATTGTTCATAAATGTTGTTGGTTTAATAAAATAAACTTTCTCTTGATTAATAAATGTACAACCAACAAGTGCTTTAAAATTCTTATCTTCTGAAAAAGTAACATCAAAATTTTTAGCAAGTTGATCTATAGCCATAAAACCAACATTATGTTTCGTATTGTCGTATTTAGAACCAGGATTTCCCAGCCCTACAATCATTTTTACCATTCTTCCTCTTTTCTATTAAATGCCAAAAGGGTTGGAATTAACTTCCAACCTTCTTAGCTATTTTTTCTCTTTTTAAACGTTAAATCGAAACTCCATAATATCGCCATCTTGCACAATATACTCTTTACCTTCTTCACGAAGACGACCAGCTTCTTTAACAGCCTTTTCACTGCCATACTTAATTAAATCATCATAACTCATTGTTACTGCTCTGATAAATCCTCTTTCAAAATCAGAATGAATAATTCCAGCAGCTTGTGGTGCTTTAATTCCTCGTTTAAATGTCCAAGCCCGCACCTCTTTTTCACCAGCAGTGAAATATGTTCCTAAACCAAGTAAATGGTAAGCTGCGCGTGTCAATTTATCAACACCTGACTCCGTTAGACCAATAGCTTCTAAAAATTCTGCTTTATCGTCATCGTCTAATTCTGAAATTTCTTCTTCTGCACGCGCGGAGATAACAACAACTTCAGCATTTTCTGTTTCTGCAAAAGCACGAATTTGTTTAACATAATCAATGTCATCTGGATCAGCAACACGATCTTCATCAACATTAGCAACATATAAAACTGGCTTTGTTGTTAGTAAGAATAGTCCCTTTACTACTTTTTCTTCTTCATCTGTAAAATCAATAGTTCGAGCTGATTTACCATCTTCTAGGACTGGTTTAATTTTTTGAAGAACATTAAATTCAGCCACAGAATCTTTATCTTTTTGTGTCCGAGCCATTTTTTCAACACGTGCATAACGTTTATTGATTGAATCTAAGTCGGCAAGGATTAATTCCAAATTAATAGTATCAATATCAGCCATTGGATCTACAAAGGCATCGTCACGACCTTGTTCGCGCATTACATTTTCATCGTCAAAAGCACGAACTACGTGAACAATAGCATCAACCTCACGAATATTAGCAAGAAATTTATTTCCTAAACCTTCACCTTTTGAAGCTCCTTTAACAATCCCTGCAATATCGGTAAATTCAAAAGTAGTTGGAACAGTTTTTTTAGGCGTAATTAATTCCGTTAATTTATTAAGACGTTCATCAGGTACTTCAACCATACCAACATTTGGATCAATTGTCGCAAAAGGATAATTAGCAGCTTCTGCCCCTGCTTTAGTAATTGCATTAAAAAGGGTTGATTTACCTACATTAGGCAAGCCAACAATACCAGCTGTTAAAGCCATAAGTTCTTTTTCTCCGTTCAAAATTTCAATCAATAATATTATAGCATAAACCAAAAGAAAAAAGCCTATCAGTGATAGACTAAAATAAATTTATAAGTGATTTGATAAAACTAATAATAATTGGCACAAAAAAGATTAGCCACCAATATTCTGATACAAGGTCAATAAAAATTGTGATCCCATCACGTTTTTCATATTTTCCTGTCTCTGGATTAATAACATACTCTCTACCTTCAAGAAGGTTAAGATTATCATCTTCTTCTGAATCATTTTCATTATTATGTGATGAAGCTAATTCTTTTCCTCTCACCAATTGATCAAGTGTAACATCAAAAATTTCTGCCAGTTTAACAAGATTTTCCAAATCAGGAGTGCTGTCCCCATTTTCCCATTTAGAAATCGCTTGTCGTGAAATGAAAAGTCGGTCAGCTAAAGCATCTTGAGAATAGTTTTTTTTAAGTCGATAGTTTTTTAATTGTTCTGCAAATTTATTCAAAATATAATACTACCTTTCTTTGTTTACATCTACTTTACACTATTCCATACCAAAAATACCAGCACTTTTTAAGAGCAACTATTAGTTGCTAACCTTTAAAAACAAGTTTTCTAAGGTTGCGAAATAATTTTCTTTAATTTTCTTTCAAAATTATGACGACTCATCATTACAATATGATCACAATTTTGACATTGAATTTTGATATCTGCCCCAATTCTTACGATTTTCCAAGAATTAGCTTTTTTTCCATTTTCTTTGACAATACATGCATGAGGCTTTTTCATCTCTACTACAGTTCCAAGCTGATACATGAGGACCTACTCCTTACCAAGTTTGTTTATCATATCAAAAGATAAGCCCTGAGAGCTTATCTTTTTGAATTAGTTAGTTCTTACTGGTGTAATTAATTGAATGAACCCTTCTTCATCATCAGAAGTTAAAGTGAAAGGTCTAACTGGTGATACAAAACGGATTCTTACAGTTTCATTTTTAAAAGCTTTCAATGCTTCAATTAAGTATGTAGGGTTAAAAGAAATTGTCAAGTCACTTCCAGTTTTTTCTACTGTTTCCAATTCTTCATTTACTTTTCCTACTTCAGGTGAATTAACATGAGCAGTAACTGAAGACTCAGTGACTTCAAGTTTAACAGTTCCATTTTGAGTCGCATTAGAAATCAGGTAAGCACGTTCCATAGCATGTCTTAAGGCTTGGGTATTAAAAACGGCTTCAGTTTCAAATTGATTCATCAGTAAACGATCAGTATCGGGATAATTTCCTTCTAAAAGTCTAGTATAAAAAGAAATGTAATCACTTCTAAATAAAATTTGACTTGGTGAGAAAAAGATTTCCACCGTTTCAATATCATCTGTAAAAACAGAAGTAAATTCTCTTAATGATTTACTTGGAATAACAACATCAAAGTCAGTTGCTGATTTTTCTAAAGTTAAAAGCCGCTGGCTCATACGGTGTGAATCTGTAGCTACCGCTTTAAACTCTTTATGATTTTTCAACGTTAAATGCACACCTGTTAGAATTGGCCGACTTTCTTGAGTACTAGCAGCAAATGCCGTTTCAGAAATAATAGATTTTAATAATTTTGTTTCTAAAACAAGTGGATTATCAGTTGAAACTTCTTGTAAACGAGGATATTGTTCGACATCTTTACCTTTCAAGGTAATTTCTGATTTTCCACTCGTCAGAACAACTTGATGATGTTCAATTTCTTTAAAATCTAAAGTAAAATCCGGAAGACTTGAAATAATATTGATAAAAAAGCTTGCTTCCAATAAGATTGCACCTGTTGAAGAAATTAAGAGACCTGCATTTTCATTTGAAACTGGAATGATAGTTTCAATTGAAATTTGTCCATTAGAGCCTGTTAAAGTAATATCAGATTGACTAACTTCAATTTTTATAGTTGAAAGAACTGGAATAGCATTTTTACTGCTGATAGCTCTTTTGGTTGCATTTAAAGCTTGTATAAAAAGGGAACGATTTATAGAGAATTGAATCATGAGGACTCCTTTATTTTATAAGTATAATATTTAGTAGTAGTAGTAGGTCTTGTGTATATAGTGGAAAATGAGTATCAATGCAGCAGGAATAAGCTTTAAGCTTTGTTCACAACTTGTGGATAAGTTTGATTTAAAATAGTACTTTATCCACAGCTTATTTAATCTTATTTTTGATAGTTTCAATTTCAATACGAAGGCTTTCGTCTTCGACAATCATATTTTTAATTTTATTGTAAGCATGAAGAACAGTTGAGTGATCACGACCGCCAAATTCTTTACCAATTTTTGGCAAGGAGTTATCAGTCATCTCACGAGCTAGAAACATGGCTACTTGACGAGCTAAAACAATATCTTGTGTTCGTTTTGTTGCCTTTATTTCTTTTACTGTCACGCCATAGAATTTTCCAACTTGCGTTTGAATTTCTTCAATTGGTATAATTGTCATTTTTGGGGTGTCTTGCTTTCGGGCACGGATGGCCTCTGCAGCGATATCCACAGTGATTTTATCAATCTGTTTGAAGTTAGCAACAAGGCTAATATCTTTTAAAGCACCCTCTAAATCTCTCACATTTGAATCAAATTGTCCTGCTAAGTACTCAATAGTATCTTGAGGAAAAGTAAAACTATATTCTTGTATTTTATTAGTTAAAATAGCAACTCGCGTTTCAAAATCAGGAGGCGTGATATTGACGGTTAATCCCCATTTAAAGCGTGTAACAAGTCTTTGTTCTAAATCATTCAAATGGTCAGGTGTTCGATCACTCGTTAGAACAATCTGTTTATTATTATTATGAAGAGCATTGAAAGTGTTAAAAAATTCTTCCTGAGTACCTAACAATGTTTTCTTAGCGAGTGATTGAATGTCATCAATTAAAAGCAAATCAAGATTTCGGAATTTTTCTTTCAGTTCGTCCATAGTATCAAGACGGATATGGATGACAAATTCATTAATAAAGTTCTCAGCAGTAATATACTTAACACGCGCATTGGGATTATCCAATAAAACTGAATTTCCAATGGCATTTAATAAGTGTGTTTTACCAAGGCCAGGCCCACCCCAAATAAATAAAGGATTATAGGTAGTCCCTGGTGTATTTGCCACTGCTATAGAAGCTGCTACAGCCCAGCGATTTTCATCACCTTGAATAAAATTTTCGAAGGAATACTTTGGATTTAAATCAGATTTCACAAGTGGTAAAGGATTGCTATTTTGGGTCGAAAAGGTTTGTGAAGTTTCTTGTGCCCCAGACATTATTTCTAAGTCGTCTTCAAATTGATAATCAACAGCAATTTGAGCATTAAAAATTTCGAAGCCGGCTGTCAGAATGACATCTTTTAAGTTTTTCTCCCAAAATAGCTCTTTCATAGGATCTAGATAAATGGTTGCGACATTATCTGCAACCTTTATCAACCTAGCATCAAGTACAAAAAATTCATAAGTTGTTTGTTTTAATTGACTTTGTGCTAGTTCTAAGACCCTATTCCAAAAAATAGTTTCGTTTTCAGTCAT